>NJDP01000007.1 GCA_002254665.1 Desulfurococcales archaeon ex4484_58
TTCTATAGTTACCTTATTGTTCTTAGGAATGTATACAGTTGATTGATCGGGATTTGATTCATTATATATGTAGATATACCAGTTGCTAGTGTTTGCTCTAATAGATAAAATATCCTCTTCTATCCTAAAATTGACATATACAATTGATTTACCGGGTATCATGCCTACAAAATCTATTTCTATATCTTCATATTGATATTTAATCCTAACAGGCATTGATACTGGTTTGTTATGGACATCTAATTTATTGTTAACAACCATATATGTGGTACTATTTATTTGTTCAACATTTAACGAACCAAAACCAATACGTACCGGGTAAAATGTAAATGTTTGGTTGGGGTATAGAATTAATACCATATAGTGATAAACACCAGTTACTACTTCCCCCTTACTGGGCTCTTCAACACCATAAGTATAGAGAGGAGCGCCAGCACCACCAGTTATGATCCATGTAACATTATCTCTAATCTCATAAGCCCATCCATGCCAATGACCCTGTAATACTAGTTTAGGATAACCTTTCTCATCAAATATGCTTTTAAGTACTGGTATCCAATCCGACCTGATATTATGGTCGACATCTGGATATACCGGTCTGTGAAGGACTAGTATCAATGATCTATTATCTAGATTTTCGTAGAAAGAGCTTATATGGTTTTGGAACTCGATAGTAGTTTTAAACTCTGTATTTCCAAAACCTATTCTCCAACCAGGTATATCGTCTACATAATAATATCTAGGTCCCACGTATTTCTCCCAATTATTCCAGCCTTCATTAACTTCAACATCATGATTACCCATGGCCAACCATATATTCTCTAACCCAGAACCATTGAATACTTGATAAAGAGCTTGGTATTGTGATTCATAACCTGAACCAACATGATCACCCGTACCAATAACTGCTATTGGATTAATATTCTTCAGTTCATCTATGAACGTATAGAAAACTGATGGAAATACATTACTACTAGTGTCTTGAGGTCTATTATCACCAAATACTATGATCGAATACCATGGTAGAGTATCTGGTATCTTTCTTTTAGTCTTAGTGTATAGATCAACTACATCATCACTACTATCAACAATAACCAATAGATCTAAGGCTATTAATAGCAACGATAAAATAAAGAATATTGATAAGATAAGTTTTGGATCAAGCCTCATAATTTAACCCTCAGTTAAATACTAGCTAGGTTTCCTTGAATATACTATATTTCAAATAAACAGTTAATATAGTATTCTGATCATTATTGATGAGAAACTGTTTTAACATAAGTTATTTTAGGTATTTAAATATCTAGTTAAATTGAGTCTAAAAATACATATTGTATCTAACTCATGAACAGGTGTCTAGCGTTTTGAGTGATGTAAAGATAGCTGGAGAGGAGGTATACGTAGCTGATACTAGTGCTTTGATCGAGGGTATTGTCTCTCAATTAGTGGTTGAGGGAAGAATTAAAGGTAGAGTTATTATTCATAGAGTATCTATTATGGAGCTTGAATACCAAGCGGCTAGAGATCGTGTAACAGGTTATGCTGGTCTTGAGGAAATTAAGAGATTGAAGAAACTAGATAGTGAGGGTAAAATTAAGCTAGAGATCGGTGGTGAAGCTCCACATCGTACTAGTTTTAGTGAAAATAGTTTTGAAACAAATACTATTGTACGTGAATACGCCTACAAGATAGGCGCTACCCTTATTACTGGAGATAAAGTTCAGGCCCAAGTATGCGAAGCGATCGGCCTACCCGTTATTTATATAGAGTCTAGTGGAACAGGGGCATTAATTATAGAGAAATACTTTGATGACACAACTATGAGTATACATTTAAAAGAGGATACTATACCAATAGCTAAGAAGGGTAGACCTGGCGATTGGATATACGTTGCTGTTGATGAAAAACCTATTTCTAGGAGAGAGATAGAGAGTATAGCTAATCAATTGATCGAGGAAGCTAGAAGGAGGCCTGATGGATTCATTGAGATAGATCGGATTGGATCAACAATTATACAATTGGGTATGTACCGTATAGTTATTACTAGACCACCATTAAGTGATGGATGGGAGATCACTGCTGTCCGTCCATTAAAGAAACTTAGACTCGAAGACTATAATCTACCACCAAAACTTATCCAGAGACTGAATGAGAGGGCAGAAGGTATATTGATCGCTGGTGCACCGGGTATGGGTAAAACTACTTTTGCACAAGCATTAGCCGAATACTATATGAGGATGGGGAAAGTAGTTAAAACTATTGAGTCTCCACGTGATATGAATCTACCACCAGATATTACTCAATATAGTAAAAGCTATGCCGATCTAGGCGAACTCCACGATATACTACTATTATCTAGACCAGATTATACAGTATTTGATGAGATGAGGAGTGATGAAGACTTTAAACTGTACGCTGACCTAAGATTAGCTGGTATAGGAATGATCGGCGTAGTACATGCTACTTCACCAATAGATGCTATCCAGAGATTTATAGGTAGAGTAGAATTAGGTATGATCCCTTCATTAATCGATACCGTGATCTTCATACGTAACGGATATGTTGATAAAGTATATGAGGTCAAAATGACTGTAAAACTACCTACTGGACTCAAAGAAGCAGAGCTATCTAGGCCCGTGATCGAGGTACGTGATTTCTTAACTAATGAACTAGAATATGAGATCTATACATTCGGTGAACAAACAGTAGTAGTCCCTGTCAAGAAGAGGTTGGGAGGAGAAGTTGGTGGTGAGTATGAGAAAGCTGTTAAACAGATCCAGAGGATACTACCGGAAGCAGATATTAGACTTGAAAAAGACAAGCTAGTAGTAGTGATCCCTAGGAAGATGATCAAAAACTATAATAAGAAAGTCAAGAGAATTAGGAGAATAGAGAGTAAATACAATATACCAATAAAGATTAAGATAGAATAACATTGTATCCTATAATTTCTATGACTTAGAGTAGTTTTAGGGTTGGTTATTGTTTTGACTAAGATTTATCGCGTTGATCCAGATAATATTGATTTATCAGTAATTGAAGAAGCTGCAACTATACTTAGAAAAGGCGGACTAGTAGTTTTCCCAACTGAGACTGTTTATGGTTTAGGTGCATTGATCACCAATAGACCGGCTATTAAAAGAATATTTGAAGTTAAAGGTAGACCCATGGATAATCCATTAATAGTTCATGTCTCCGATAAAGAAAGGTTTCTCGAACTAGTTAGAGATCCTCCTCCCAAAATACTTGAGTTAATAGATCGTTTCTGGCCCGGCCCATTAACAATTGTTTGGTGGAAGAAACCAATTGTCCCCGATGAAGTTACTGCTGGTTTACCCAAGGTAGCTGTTAGGGCGCCAGCCCACCCGGTTGCTTTGAAGCTGATCGAGGTTGCTGGTGAAGCTATAGCTGCTCCAAGCGCTAATCGTTCAGGCAAACCTTCACCTACTAAGCCGGAGCATGTGATCGAGGATCTATATGGTTTGGTTGATCTAATAATTGATTCCGGTGAAACACTACATGGTATTGAATCAACGATTATAGATTTTACGGTTAAACCACCCAAATTATTAAGGCCGGGAGCATTACCAATTGAGGTTGTCGAGGAAATTTTAGGTGAAAAAATAATTGTTACAGATACTGCGCGTGGAATAGTTGAATCCGAGAAACCAGAGGCTCCGGGTATGAAGTATAGACACTATGCTCCGGAGACTGAGTTATTGGTTGTTGAAACAGATGATTATATCGGTAAGCTTAACCTGTTAGTTGAGAAAATACGCAGTATAGTTGTTGAGAGGAAGAGTAGAGGCTTGAAAATAGCTATACTATGTAGTAGCGAGACATGTAACAAATATAGAGATTTAGATGTCATAGTAATAGAGCTTGGAAGTAGAGAGAAAATCTATACAGTAACAAGAAGATTATTTGAAACACTAAGACGACTAGATCATATTGGAGTAGATCTAGCGATCGCGGAGGGATTCGAAGAAAAGGGTCTTGGTCTAACTATAATGAATAGATTGAGGAAAGCGGCTAGTCAAAAAATAATCAAAGTATAATATCCCCTTTATAATGTGTTTTCGCTCTAAACAATATAGTGATGAAATTTCCCAGGTTACATTCCTCACTCTCTCTAGAAACTAATTAGTCCCACTATTCTTTTTTGATCCTATATATCATATAGATTATTTCTAGTATTGGCGGTGTAGTTAATGCTATCAAATATATTATATGTGGTTCTATCGTTTTTACTAGTTTCTCAATCATATCATGGTATTCTATTAATAGTATTGTTAATGCTACATATGTTGATAAGAATATTATTAGTGAGGTATATACCCTATCTATTATCTTTATGTATTTCTCCTCTATCCTTGATTCTAATTTCTTAATTATCTCATATAATTTATCTTTACTTCTCCTATATAATCTATAGATAACTGCTACATAGAGTATTGCTGTTAATGTTACTGTTATGAATGGATTTATCGGCAGATGCTCTGCAATGTATTTGATTAGAAGTCCCAGTATTATAGTTACCAATAATATCTCACCAACGTTATGTATGAAGTCAATAAACAACTTATACACTATACCTGTTCTTTCTTCAACATTTTTTCTCAACTTGATCATTAGATCGTCTATTAAACTAATTTTCTCATACGAGATCTTCTTCAATAAATATGGTATAAATACTTCTCTACGATAAATTAAGGTTGACGATATGACTGAACCCAGTATTATAGCCATTGAAGCTGTGAGTATTGTGGTTGCTGGTGCTATATTATTTAATATGGAATAGTATGCTATCACCAAAGATAATTCACTAATAGTTGATAGATAAAAACCAGTCTCTAAACCATACTTAATACCTAATCCACCAGCTAATGTAGATGCTATTAGAGTAGCCATTACATGGATTAAGACAAGAGATACACTTATCGTTAGTGCTGATACATACTCCATTACAGTATGTGTATATATAGATAATGATAGACCCATAGAGACTAGAAACAACGTTAAAAATATGGACCTGATCGGTTTAAACATGTCCATTAATTTATTAGCACGTGGAATATGTGATGCTGTCACACCAGCAACGAATCCGCCTAGAGCACTTGATAAACCAACATAACTAGTAAATGCTCCTAGAAATAATCCATAGGAGATCAACAGTATTAATCCATTTAGATCAATAGTTATGACCTTGGATAACACTCTAACTGTGAATTCATAAGCTAGTATGAATAAAGCGATCATAACCGCAACTACATATAAAATATTTAGAAATATTTGAGTCTTTAAACCCTGAATTAGAGATAGAGCGATAACTATTATGGTATCCTCAACAGCTGCAACCATTAAAACTGTATGTTTAATTTCTTCACGACTAGGAACTCTATCTTCTAACAGCTTATAAGTAAACACTGTACTTGAGAATGAAGCTATCAACCCATAGATCAAAGCTTCGAGCAACCCTATGTTAAAGAACCAGAGAATACCCATGGACATAGACATTGCTATTAATAGTTCTAGAAGTGAAATATATAGTGGAAACCTCCTGATCTTACCAATATTCTCAATATGTATCTCAAAACCTATCTCAAGAAATAGTAACAGTATACTAAATTCCGATAAGAAGAATAATATTAGGTTGAGTTCACTAGATAATTTAATGAATAAACCAAGTATTATACCAGCTAATAAGTATCCAATCGATACCGATAAACCAAATCTCTTGATCAACGAACCTATCACGAAAGATAAACCAAACATTAAAGCTAATGCGAGGAATAAATCACTTGTATTTATACTGATTAATTCAACCATATCCGTCTCTTCTCAATATATTTATTAATAGTGGGAGACATGTTTCATTATGATTTATAGATAGATTTATTCGTTGAGGTACTGATCTATTTTAGCTGTTTTCTTGATCATTGATATGAGATCTTGTATTTTAAGTCCTCTACGTAGTTTTTCTATAGTTACTTTATAGTTTTTATTACGTGTTTCTTCTAGTTCTTCTATCGGTATGAATCTCCATTTACCAGTACCCACAATCTTTACTGCTATGTATGCTTTTCCACCAGCTCTCCTACTGAATTCTCTTAATTTATCTACTTGGTATCGATCAATATATATTGTTCTCTCACTATTAATAGTTTTAACCTCTATAGCTAATACTTCCCGATCCATGATCGCTACTATGTCTGGATACTTGGTTCTCTTAGCTTTTGATCCGCTTGCTGGTGCACGTATTACTGCAAATCCATGATTCCATAGTTTCACTACAAGGTCTCTTTCATGTGCAAACCCTTTGCTTCTAATGTTTCCCCGCATATGTTTCTCCTCTATAGATTATTTTATAACTATTAATAATAATATATTGGTTTAAGGACTCTGTGGGTGTGTATAGTTATGGATAAATTATTGCTATCAACCTTGATTATTGTAGGGTTGGTTGTAGCTATTCTAATGTATCCATTAACAACTAGTGATAATGGAGTATCAACACCTACATTACCAGATATAACTTCTAGGGTTGAAGAATTACCAGTATTGAATCTAGGACCGGGTAAACCAGTTGTTGTTTATCCTGGAGAGACTTTCTCTGTGAAGTTTAGGGTTGATCCGGGGAATGTTGTTGGTGGATATACGTATATGGTTAAATTAGTGAATAATAGTCTTAAACTATACAATTATACTGTAACAATTACGGGTTCTGGTCTTGAATACAATGTTACCTTACCAGGAAATGTTGAACCAGGTCTTTATGATCTAGTGGTTATCGGTGATCAAGAATACTTTATACCTCGTAGCGTATGGGTTATCGGTGGATTAGAGGATATTATTAGTATGGTTCATATGAGTGATCTACATTTTGGAACCGGTACACCGGATGTTGAGAGTGGTATTAGAAAGAGAATGTCTGGTTTAGTAATGACACAGTTGCTAGGCCCGGATATGGTTATTAATACTGGTGATGAAGCAGATACTGTTGCTATGAGTCAATATATTGAGTCACGTGCTTATAGATATTCTCTACTTTATCCAATACCAGTATTTCTAAACCCCGGTAATCATGATTGGCCTAATGATAACTTTATTAAATACTATGGTGAAACTACTTGGTATAGGTTGATCGGTGATAAGATCTTATTAATAGCACTTAATACTAGAGGTGAAGTTGGTTATCCAGATTGGAATCAGTTGGTATGGCTTACAAATGTATTAGAGGAGTATCGTAATGTATCTATTAAGATTATACAGATGCATCATCCAGTATTTTATTGGCAGGGAGTACTTAATACTACCTATAATTCATCATTGATTACTGGTCTCTCTGAAAATGTTAGTTCACCTATAAGTAATTCTTGGAAAGGAAATATTACTGCTGCAAAGTATTTCTTGAAATTATGTGAGAAATATAATGTATCGATCGTGTTTGCTGGACATATACATAGAGATCAATATGTGGAGTATCATAGTACATGGACTAATACAACAACATATTTTATAACAACAACTACACTAGCACATGGTACTGGTACATATAATGGTCTACAATATATAGAGTTAAACACTACTAAGTTCAACTTATCATTCCCACACGCACCACCAACATTTATAGGTTTCAAGGATCACCCGAAGGATAGTGTATTTAACTCTATACATAATAGTGAACAATACTTTAAAGCAATATTTACTATTTCACCTAATGCATACGTATTTGATATAGCTAATAATCTAGATTACTTAAACTTTTCAAACACTATATTACTAGCTTTACCATGGAACGGCAGTGTTGCTGGTTTAGAAGTTGTAGAGACTAGTGGTAATGCTTCTGTATATCTCGTGGATTCCATGATCGTTAATAATACATTATATATCGCTATACACATTGATCTACCAAGATATTCTAGTGCGGTATTTGTCATCTATAATAACCCTGAAGATCGGGAACCACCAGTTATTAATTTAAGATTAGCTATGCCTATACCACCTATACTTAATAGTGATAACAGATTCTATTTCGATATAATAGATTATGGATGGGGGCTTAGATCGGTTGATGCTAAGATCATCTATATGGGTCAGGAATTCCCAGTAACACAGATCGCTAAATACTCTGATACAACATATTTAATAAAACTTAGAATGACTGGTAATGAACCAAAAACTATAACATTAATAGTTATAGCAGTCGATTATGCTAATAATACTGGAATAGCTCGCTACAATATAACGTTTTATCCGCGTGGAGAAACAAATAATACACCAGCAATAGTTCCATGGCCAATGGTTACAGAAACACCAACCGAAACACAAACAACACCAATAGAAAATACAACATCAATATCGACACCGACAATTAATCAAACAACACCAATTACGACACCTACAACAACCACACCAACAACTAGTAGTCCAGTATCATTAACTACTAGATCACTGGTGAGAGTTAGTGGTGAAAAAGATCATACAATATTAGCTATAATAGGCTTTATAGCTGTAGCTATAGCTTTGATCATAGTAGCATCGATTGCTATGAGGAAGAAATAGTTTCTATATAAAAATGGTTATGTTAGAGGAGAAAAAATTTTTTAGAGAAACTCTTCTTATCTAGAATTACTTCTTCTTCATAACTACAGCAGCTACTACAATGACTATAATTATAACTATAACTATGACTCCGATCAATGTACCTGGTATTCCTTCTGCTGGTGTTGTTGTAGGTGTAGTTGTTGGTGTGCTTGTCGGGGTTGTAGTTGGTGTTGGAGTAGTAGTTGGGGTGGTTGTAGGTGTAGTTGTTGGGGTTGTAGTTGGAGGGGTTGGTGTTGGTGGCGTCCATGTTGTTGGTGGGCTTTGTAGTTCTCCGGTTGAAAGCTTTATTCCGCCTATTACTGCAAATGTACCGTTTTCTATGTTATAACTCGATAACATCATGTATTGGTCATCAGCTGTTGGTGCTAGTAAGTCTATTATTAATGGGAATATAGATGCATTAATTGCTTTTTCATCTCCTCCTCCGAAATTCCATTCTGTAGCGTTTCCAGCAACTATTTGTCTTACTTTATAGTTTGTAAATCCATCGTATCCAGCAATTGTTACTACAAATATCCAATTCTTAATATTATCTACATCTTGGAGTAGAGACTTAGCTACCTTGGCCGTGACTGTATTGTTGAGTTCTGGATCCAAGTATACGTCGATTGTATCATTTAAAGTCTCGACTGCTAATACTCCACCCGTTGCATTGTATAGTGCTGATAATTGTCCAGCAGGAGCTGGTTGACCAGTATCTTCCCAGCCGGGCACCATTAGTAATGCATAGTTCCATCCATGCCATATCCATACATTTAATCCTATTGTTGAGTAGTTCTTTGGTAATGTATCATCGGTTGTTAACATATAGACTTGGATGTGTTGTAGACTAAAGTTGTTGGGGCCGTTCCATGGATTATTTCCTAGATTCTTCATTGTTACTTTAAAGTATATGTTATCAGTGTCCTCGTATACAGCGAATTTCAATAGATCAAATACTCCAGGCTGGAATACCTCGTTTGTTGGATATGTTAAGTTGCCATATCCTTTGTCGTCTCCCTCGGGATCAGTTATTTCACCAATTAATGTTAATGCTGGTGGTGTAGTTGGTGGTGTTGGTGGTGTTATATAGTATGTCTTTATGATTGTCTCAAACCATCTAATCATGTTTTTGATGAATTGTGGTCCATCTAGTGTTACGTTGTAGTATTCCCATGCAAACATTGGTTCGTAGTCACCGTATGGTGATTCACCACTTGCTATGATCAATGTATTTGTTTCATTCCAGTATTCGGCAGCTACCATTACGAATGATCGATTGATATCGAATAGTGGACTGTATAGGTAGGGTGTTGGTGCTTGGTTATCACCAATATATGATGTATTATAGCTCCACACTATACGTATTAATCCAGGGAATGTCTCATTTACTGGGTCGTGATATGTACCGTTTTCATCAACCCATATAACAGCTGTTGGTCCATGCATTAGTATTGGGTGTGTAATGTTCTCTGATATAATGTCTGTGAATAACTCTGTAATATTATCTGGTCTAACTTGTGTTAATACACGATAGTATCTCTGAGCATTATGTACATCATCATATACAGCTGCTAATTCAATTCTAAGCTTTGAACCAATAAACTCTAATATATCATTACATGCCTGCTGACTAGCTGGGCCTCCTCCATAGTCGCTGTCACTTGCTATCCATAATACTTTATTATAGTTATTTAACCAGTTTTGAATAGTTACTAGCTCATCTGGTGCTAGCCCGGTTGTTGGTTGCCCAAGAATCAATACATCTACATCTGCTAGTGTCTCTGGAGTAATTGCTTCACCGGGAGCTATTATTCTCCATTCAACCCATGTAATATTACCCATTATATATGGTAGATACTTATCGCTCTCACCATGTGCTAGATCAACTGCTACAACTATCTTATCATCAATCATTGTTGGTTGCGGTTTAAACGCTAGTGATAATACCGATACTATAGATATGATCATCAGCGTTGTAAGTATTAGTGCCAAATACTTACCCTTCATATCTAATTCACCACAATATGGGGTATATACATAGTCATATATTAAATGTTCTTATAAACTTTCTTAAAAACAATTGGTCAAATACTGTGTTTAATCAATTGTTTAAAAATGTGTTATTTAATCTTAAACACTTAGAAAACCATACATAGTATATGCTAGTTTTCTTTTTCAATTAATATATCGTAGGAGTTATATTGGTTTATACACTTACTATAGAGATAGGTGGGTTGTATGGAGAAAATTGTCTCGTATACCGTGTTATCATTACTATTAATAGTTATGGTTCAACCAATAACGTGGTCTCTACAAACAAGTTATAGTCAACAATGGCCTCCATGGACTGGAGAAGAGCCTTTTCCATGGCTTCAATATCTTAAACAATTAGCACAAGAGAGGGGGGAGCCTTTATCCGGAGTTACATTAACTATTATAACTAGACATGAAGCAACTATTATAACTAAGACTAAAGAAGTATTTCTTCAAAGCATAGTAGCTAAAGAATTAGGTATTGAGAACATTATACCAGTGTATGCTGGGCCTGAGCAATGGGAGACGTATATTAGTCAAGCTGCTGAGAGAGGAGCACCTATAGATGTCGCGTGGGGTGGTGGACCCACTCTCTTTAACTATATTGATTCATTAGGTTATATTGAGCCTCTAGATAATAATACTCATCCAGAATACAATGCTATACTCTATGAAATGACTAAGATCCCAGAGCGCATAGCTGGTGCTCCTACATGGAAGGTTGGAGATGATGGTTTTATACATTGGATTGGCGCAGCTATTAGTAGTTTTGGTTTTACAGTTAATCATGATAAACTTAATCAATATAGTTTACCAATGCCTCGTAAATGGATTGATTTAACTAAACCAGAATATGCTAAAGCATTACCGGATACACAATTAACTGGTATAGCTGATCCAACTAAGAGTACCAGTAATACACGTATGTACGAGATAATTCTACAAGCTTATGGATGGGAAGATGGATGGAGAGTATTAACGTTGATGGCTGCTAATGCTAAGATCTATGATAGTAGTAGTGGTGTACGTGATGCTGTTACACGTGGAGATATAGCTGTTGGTATAACTATCGATTTCTATGGATATACTGCTATGCATCAAAACCCTGCATGTGAATATATTATCCCAGAGAACGAGAGTATTGTCAACGCTGACCCAATAGCTATTTTAAAAGATACAAGATACCCTATACATGCAGCTGCTTTTGTAGCATGGGTTCTCAGCGAGTATGGTGGTCAACAAGTATGGCTTGACACAGATATTAATAGATTA
Source organism: Desulfurococcales archaeon ex4484_58 (assembly GCA_002254665.1). GTDB lineage: Archaea > Thermoproteota > Thermoprotei_A > Sulfolobales > Desulfurococcaceae > EX4484-58. Next base: position 11,896 of record NJDP01000007.1, read on the forward strand.
CCAATAAATGATCTAGTATTTAATACTGATATTGGTCAACAAAGACAAGATATTAAACAAGCATACCAGATAGCTACGAATTCCAGCGTAATACTATTTAATGAAACACTAGCTTCTCTAACAGAGAAAGCTATGCAATTCTACTTTAAAGCGACACTCGTTAATGCACACGACGATCTACAAGCTGTTTGGGGTGAGATTGCACAAGCTTATCTTAACGGTGAGATTAGTGAAGCTGAATTTAATTATCTAGTTAGGAAATTAACTGATCCATTCCCATTCCAAGACCCGATAAGTGGTGAAACAGTTACTTTTACGCTAGACTATGCTATAAAGATTAATCCGAGACTAAGCGAAGGATCTATTTATCAAGCATTAATGAGTGCATGGGAGGATGGTGCTAGAGAGAAGTATTTGAATGTATATGATGAATTCGAGAGTATATTAGCTGGTGAAACAACGATTCCAACATCAGAGACTTCACCAATATTCCCATCAACAACACCAACTGGAACAACAACACCTTCAGGAACAACTGGACCTACTGAAACAGCTACCGGTACACCTAAAACATCACCGACTACAACACCAGCTGAGGGAATAGATACTGGTATAGTGGTTTTAGTAGTGATTATATTGATAGCTATTATAGTTGCTGTATTTTATCTGAGGAGATAAAAAGCGATAGTTTTTAAAATATATTTTAAATATTTTTAGCTAAAGTATCTTAGTTTCATTAGGGGGTTATAGTGCGTCGTAGTATTGGTATTGTTGATGTATACTTTGCTGGTTTCATGATCGCTATAGTCTATAGTCTGCTCTACTACTTCATAAAATTAAGTATTACCGTTGAACTTAGTATTTGGTTCCTCGGTGTTTTCTGGGCTATTATGCTTTTAATGGCTGGTTTCGATTATCGTAAAATAACTTTTAGTTTCTCACAAAGCTTTATAGCTATTGTATCGTTTATCTATATATTCTTCATACTAGTATTAAGGATAAGTGGTATTCCAAGAGCATTTGCTTTGTTTTTATTCCCACTACTAGTACTTGCTAGTATTGGTTATTTCCGCGATAAGATAAATTCCTTGAAACAATACTATGAATCTAGTAGGAGAGTTGGTCTTAAAATATCTCTTACTCGTAGAATAAAGACTACAACATATAAATTAGATCCGATCATGTGGGTTTTCATAGTTTTAGGCTTAACTATATTAGTAGTCTTTTTGATAACCCCGGTTTTAATGATGCTTTATCATGCTTTCGAAGTACCGGAGGGTAAGCCTTTCTATGATAATTTTGTCAGGATATTTACTGCTAGAACATATGTTAGATTAAAACTTTTCCGTTCAGAGAGATTCTATGATTTCGAGACATTAGCTGATGGTCGTAAAGTTTTAGTGATAACTGGCCTTAATTATGGTATTTTATTGAATAGCTTGATCAATGCAGCTATAGTAACTAGTGTAGCTACTTTCCTCGGTATACTAGTAGCTTTTGTTCTCGCTAGATATGATTTCCCCGGTAGAACAATTATTAGGTTATTAGCTATAGTACCATTATTCGTAACACCATTCATTAATGCATATGTAGTTAAGATCTTGTTCAGCGAATATGGGCCATTATCTATGATTACCGAAGCAATGTTTGGATGGGCTATCCGTATAGATAGTTTAGCTGGTGTAGCACTTGCACAGATCATGGCTTTTTATCCAATAGTATATCTCAACGCATACTCGAGCTTCATAAACATTGATCCTAGTATGGAAGAACAAGCAGAGAACCTCGGTGCTAAGGGCTTTAGATTATTTACATCAGTAACTCTACCACTAGCATTACCCGGTATTGTTGCTGGTTCTATACTTGTATTTATATTTAGTCTCGAAGACTTAGGTGCACCGATTATTTTTCAAGAAAAGAGACTCATGAGCTACCAGATATATAGTAGTTTTGTATCTGAAACTGGTATTGTTTCTCCAGAGATAGCTGCTCTTGGTTTTGTAATGTTGTTTCTAGCAGCTATGGGTTTTATAGCTATTCGTAGCTATGTAGGTATGAGATCATATGCTATGATTAGTCGTGGTGGTAGATGGACTTTACGTGAACATAAGCTTGGATGGAAGGGGTTATTGTTTGTATACTTGTTCCTTGTCCCATTAATAGTATTCACGGCTCTACCACAAATTGGTGTAATATTACTTGCTTTCAACATTATTCCTCCCTACGGTTTTACTATACAGCTCGAAAACGCTACAGCAAGTTATTTCCTCGAATTATTCCAGAACCCAGACGTCTTTATTTATATTAAGAATACATTAACATATGCATTAATGGCTGTAGCATTAGCTACTACTATTGCTATTATGATTGCTTATAGTGTTAGCCGTGCTAAAATAAGGTTTTTAACACCATTACTAGATACATTAGCTACTATACCATTAGCTATTCCAGGTCTAGTGATTGCTCTAGGATACTATTTCTTCTATAGCACAGTATTTAAGGGTACACCATTAGACCCTACATCTGGACCAACCGTTTTCCAAGCATGGATTGTCCTCGTTATTGCTTATAGTATCCGTAAACTACCATTTGTAGTTAGATCTGTTTTCGCTGGTTTTCAACAAGTACATGAAGCATTAGAAGAAGCTGCTTTAAATCTTGGTGCTAGTAGGTCTCGTGTAATATTCGGTGTTATACTACCATTTATACTAACATATATTGTTAGTGGTGCAGTTATAGGTTTCATCTATATATCCACCGAGGTAAGTACTAGTATAACTATCGGTGGTCTAAGACCCGATCAAGCCCCTATGACCTTCTATATGAGAAGTATCTATCAAGGTGGAACAGTTACTGGTGTACAAGTAGTTGCTTCAATGGGTGTACTATTGATACTTTTCCAACTACTAGCGATATTCTTGATCGTAGTAGTATTTAAACAGAGATACGCATTCATAGGTGTATAATAGTGGTTTTAACAATAACTATAAATGTAAGGGTGTAGGTTGAATTGACTCGTGTACGTTTAGAAAATGTAACGAAAGTATATGGTTCGGTAATAGCTGTTAATAAAGTTAGTTTTGAAGTTGAATCCGGTGAACTATTCACTCTATTAGGGCCTAGTGGATGTGGTAAAACAACTACTCTTAGAATAATAGCTGGTTTCGAAGTACCGGAGCATGGACGTGTATTTTTTGATGATGAAGATGTTACTTATCTAAAACCTTACCGTAGAAATACTGCTATGGTTTTCCAAAACTATGCGTTATGGCCTCATATGACTGTATTTGATAATATTGCTTATGGCTTAAGGATTAAGAAGAAAAAACTTGGTTTAACTGAGGAAGAGATTAAGAAGAGAGTTAAATGGGCTCTTGAATTAATGAAGCTTGATGGTTTAGAGAATCGTTACCCATTACAGCTTAGTGGCGGGCAACAACAACGTGTAGCATTAGCTAGAGCGCTTGTAGTCGAACCACGTGTATTATTACTTGATGAACCCTTAAGCAATCTCGATGCTAAGCTACGTATTGAGATGAGAGAAGAGATTAAGAAGCTTCAGAAGAAATTAGGTATTACAACAATATATGTTACACATGATCAAGTCGAGGCTATGAGTATAAGTGATAAAATAGCTGTTATGAACCAGGGTAAACTACTTCAGTATGGAACACCGCATGAAGTATACTTTAGACCACAAAATCTATTTGTAGCAGATTTTCTAGGTAGAAGCAATATATTATATGGAGTAGTATCAGAGAAACAAGAAGAATATGTAGCGGTCCATATACCCGAACTAGATATGGACATCATAGGTGTACCTATTAAACAGGATCTACCGAAGAAAGTAGCCGTAGTTATAAGACCGGAGATAGTTGAGTTAATAGATGACCGTAAGCCATTGATCCACAGAGACAATATTTTAGAAGGTAGAGTAGATATAGCGATGTTTCAGGGAGAAAAGATCGAGGCACGAGTAAACGTTGGTAAAACAAGTTTAGTAGTATATCTACCTAATACATTGAATATTATTAGCGGTATGAACATTAAGATCCTATTGCCTAAGAAGAATATAATAATAATACCCACAGAAGAAACATAAATACCAACACACTATATAATTTATGAATCTATATACTTTACTCATAGTTTATCCTTCAGAATGCACGAATACCTCCGAAAAACCCATTAAAACCCTAACTCATTTACCCTTAAATTCTAATTCAAACCCTATTATGTCATTAAGATGATTAGTCTAAAGAGCTAATGTATCAGGTGGTAGTTAAGATAATGAGATATGTAATATATCATTATTCATATACTGTATAGTTCTCGTAAAAGTAAATGGTGCCGATTCTTTATAATAACTAAAAATATTGAATATACACGATACAATAATTAGACGAAGCAACGATAAACAACAAGGAGGAGTCTATTGATTTACATCGTTCTAGATCATATTTGTATATTTTTGCATTAGTATAAATGAATCAAGAAGAGCAGGAATAGTGTTTATAATGGTATATTGTGTGTTTGTTTAACTACTCTAAAAGCAATACTTGTTCTAGTCTGTTTAATATAGGGGTTTTTCAATAATTTCTTAACAAAATTATCTAGTTCACCAATACTTTTAAATACTGCTAATATAGCTATATCGAATTCTCCCGTAATATCTAAGACTAGTTGTACATTTGGATTTTCAGCGATCTGCTCTTCAACTTCAAGAATATGCTTACCATCAACATTGATTAGGATCAATGCTTTAACTGTGTATCCAAGCTTTGCTTCATCTAGTAAGACCGTAAAACCACGTATAATCCCTCGTTTAACTAATTTCTTAACACGATCATGTAGTGTTGAAGCTGGTATACCTAGTTTCCGAGCTAACATTCGTATACTCTTTCTAGAATCTTTCATTAATTCATTTAATATTATTTTATCCAATTGATCTATTGTCTCCAAATAGACGCCACCCAAACTACTCTATTAGCATATTGTATACTTTACGGTTTTATATATAGTTATGCTTAAATATTCTCCGTACACTCATTTAATAGTTTCATGTATATTTCATAGCTAGATTAGGTGTATTGGATAGTATGGTTGAAACACTCAAGCAACTGATCATTTTATATCTAGATCTTGTCGGTGTATTACGTGGTGTTGAGAAACCATATACCAATGAAAATGATGTTTATAAAAGCTTTAATTGATGCAAGTAGTGTATATGGTTTCGAAGATATTGAGAGGAGTGATCTAGAGCTTAGACTACAACGTGAACATATTAAGAGAATACCATGGAATGAGAGAGTCTATGCTGGCATAGCCTCGATCCACTATATAGGAGGTAAGCGTTATGTTAAGGATCCTAGATTAATAGCTGAAAAGATGGATGAGTATCTTAGAGACTTAGGTTATAGGGCATATGTAGGTGTAGAGTTTGAGTTTTTCTTGTTCAGAAACATATCCCTGATCATAGACTATGATCGTCAGTATTTAGAGATTAGTGCACCGGAGATTAGATCGAATAAATATATACTCCCACCTAGAAGGGGTTATCAAATAGTTGACCCGGTTGATGCTGTATGGAATATTAGATACGAGATTATTGATGTTATTGAAAAACTTGGATACTCTGTTGTTAAAAGTCATCACGAGACTGCTAGTAGTGGTCAGATAGAAGTTACTATTAAACATTCTCCATTACTTGAAACTTGTGATGCAATCGTATGGGTTAAGTATGCTTCTAAGAATATTGCATTAAAACATGGATACATAGCTGTATTCCTACCAAAACCTTTACCCGGCGATAATGGTTCTGGTCTACACGTACATGTTAGTTTAGTAGATGGGAATGGTAGGAATTTATTTAAAGACTCGAGTAGCGAGTATGGTTTATCAACTATAGCTAAATACTTCATAGGTGGTTTGATCGAGCATGGGCGTAGTTTATCAGCACTAGTATCACCTACTGTTAATAGTTATAAGAGATTAATCCCAGGATTTGAAGCTCCAACATCACTTGCATGGGGTGTTGGAAACCGTAGTGTAGCTATACGTATACCTATCTCAAATAGTGGTGTTAATAGAATCGAGTATCGACCACCAGATCCTATGGTTAACCCGTATCTAGCAATACCAGCTATAATACTGGCTGGATTAGATGGAATAAAGAAAAAGATTGACCCCCCGCCACCTTTACAAGGAAACGCTTACAATTATAGTTTAAAGGAATTAGAGAAAATGGGTTATAGACAACTACCACGTAATCTCGATGAAGCACTCGATGAGCTTGAGTGTGATCACGATTATTTAAAACCAGTATTCAATACGGAGATTATTGAATCCTATATAGAGGTTAAACGTAGAGAGATCCATGAACTTCAAGCAATACCTAGTCCAATAGAATATATGTTCTATATGTACTGGTAAATGATAATCAGACATTGAGAATTATGCATAGATATCTCAATCAAGTAATAATGAACCTGAAAATATTGCTATATAAGGATAGAAGAGATATACTTACCAACTTCAATCACACTGGATACCTATCTATCATATCGTTAAAGCAGGTAGATAAAAGTTGGTGGAAGAATCTATGCTCCAAGTATTTAGTTTTGAAAGAAGATGTAATTCTTTAATCAATCTCTTAAGGTTAATCACATATTTACCTAAAGCAGCCATTCATCCAGGGGATTCTTGTTTTTATGCTTAAACCTCTAGAGAAGGCTATGATTTTCTAATCATATAATGTCGGGTCTGAGAACCAATGATCAATTATTTAACCATATATTCATCCAATTAAAGAGTGTAATTATATGTTCATTAACAACTATAGCCTGGAATAGTTTTTACATTAAGAGTTCCATAACAAGATCCTTTCTTCCCACTACATTTAATTCACAACATTATAGCTAAACCATATGTAACAATAAATAAACGATCACTTGCTCCAGCTCGATGTGTAGTTAACAACGTGCAGATCAATAAAAACATTCCCACTAAACAACTAATATGGAAAACGATAAAGTTTCCCGATCAGATCCGGGAAGCCAGCGACTCTAGTAGAACAACTTCAACTAAAGGGGATGGAATAAAATCTTCAACACTGTACATTATTATTAGACAACATATATAAACCCCATAGATATAGATTCCAAGCTTCCCAAGAAACCCCGGGATTCCATTGAAATGGGTTTTTAAGTTTTTCTACTGATCACTTCAACGAGATTTATTATGGAAAAACTTTTATACCCAAGAGAACAAGAAAATAATTGAAGCAATTAACAAAAACAAATCAAAGATCACACTCGGAAGCAATAATCAAAAATTGAAAGATCATCTAAACCTAGTTCACCGGTTTTCTCAATATTTCCATATTCTCTCGGAAGCAATAATCAAAAATTGAAAGTTCTGATACCGGATGGCAGGAAGAAGTCGAAGATGTATATTAGGAAGCAATAATCAAAAATTGAAAGTATCGGAGCCTTGAGCCAAGCATATAGGCAATCGCTAGAAGCAATAATCAAAAATTGAAAGTCCTAATACCATTAACGTTCATAATAAAAGACACACTAGACCCGAAGCAATAATCAAAAATTGAAAGAGTAGATCTTTTATGAAATCATTGAATTCATTTATAGTATATTGGAAGCAATAATCAAAAATTGAAAGCCGCTATTTGTATCTCCAGCCCCATCATACCAATCAACATAGAAGCAATAATCAAAAATTGAAAGAGGAGTACCTGAAATAAATATACCTAACATACTAGATCTAAAACTATCACGAAGCAATAATCAAAAATTGAAAGTCTTCCTTAGCTCTCTTCAATAGCTCCTCTCTATTAGAACCTAGAAGCAATGATCAAAAATTGAAAGTATATTATTAAAATCGGTGTTTTAATTTATGGCATCATAAGAAGTAATGATTAAACGTAAAATATAATAGATGCTTGGCTTTGGTGATCCTAGATGCGTATTGTTTAAAGTAGTGAGCGAAAGGTGTTAATAGGATTATTGTTTGTCTGAGTAGTATAGTTAATAGCTGTGGTTAGGGCAGGGTACGTTATTATAGGGTCTAAGCTCTAGAAGTGTTTAGAAGTGTTCATGTTAAGTGGTTTATATGATATTATTTATGGTACTTACTATATAGTCTTTTGTTTAGGGGACTGGTTTTTACGTTGTATTTGAGGAATGGTGGTTGAAATGAAAGATATATAGTTGTTGCTTTGTATTCTTTATACTGGGTGGGGTTTTTGAAGCGTTTTTTACATATTGTTACGGTTGGTACTAGTATTGTTCGTAATGCTAAATCTGAAGTTGATAAAGCTTTAAAAGAGGGACGTGAACATCCTCTAGTTGGTTATGCTGATCTCTTGGAGAAATTAGTAAAGGCTCGGCCAGGCTCTAGTGAGGATAGGGAGGCGGCTTTACATGTACCTGCACCTAATAAGCCTATGAGTAAATTCTATGGTTTATTAAGAGACTTAGTATATAGTGACCCTAAGAAATACTCAGCCGAGCTTAACGCGATCTTATCCTACACTGAATATCTACATAGAGAACAAGGTGTAGAGGAAGCTATCCACGAGTTTAAATTATATACTACTGATAGCTGGGTATGTGCGCTCTGTGGCCACTTGATCAAATCATATTTATCTATGAGAAAATTTAAAGACGTTGGGATAGAACATGATGTGGGAAATATAGATATTGAAAAGATAAGAGGATGGGGTACTAACTTCTGGTTAGCAATAATCGAGTTGATCAAGGAATTAGAAAAAGATCTATCGAATCGCAAAGAATACGATCAAGTATTCATAAACTTAACTGGAGGATTTAAACCAGAAACCGGGTTCCTCATATGGGCTTCTAGTTTATTTGGCGTAGACCTAGCATATTATATACACGAAAATATACGTGAAATAGTTGAACTACCATTAATAAGAACTAGAATAGCACATGATTATGCAGAGATCCTAGAAAGAGTTAAAGATATCGAACCAGGGAAAATAATAGAAGACCCTGAACTAACAAAATTAACTAGGCGAATCGGAATATTACATAGAGGTAGATTAACAAAGGAAGCAATAGAATTTATAGAGAGGATATTAGAATATAAATGTTAATGTAGCATCGATGTAAATTATTGTTTTAGCTTTCTAATCCTTTTCTCATAACTCCCTCCTATTAAATCTTAGAAAAACTGATACAATCTCTGGTTTTATGATCCTTAAACCTGTGTAGAAGAGAGGCTTTGATGGAATTAGTTCTAATGATATATTAGGTTTGTGGATGATCTTAGAGAAGATTATTTTTACATTATACCTATTGCCCTAACTCCATGTCTTCTAACGTATTTCATAACTATTTTGATCACAATATACGTTATGGTAGCTAATACTATTATATATATGGAGGCTATGATTAACTCATTTTCTAGTCCATAATATGGTTTAAGCCCAAGTACCCCATATCTCAGTATTTCAGCTGCATGTGTATAGGGCATTGCTAATGCAAAGTATCTAAGCGCTTCCGGCATACGAGCAACCGGTACACCTATACCACCACCAACATACATGAAAATATTGAATACATCAAGCATTACTCCCGGAACAGATGTTCTTAGACTTAATGCTACTAGTATTAGTGAGTATAGTGTTGAGTATATGAGCATTAATATCATCCCTAAACCTAGATATACTGGGCTATAAACATAGAATATATAGGATCCAGCTATAGATGAAAATATTGTTAATACAACTGGTATTGTAGCAAGTGTTACTGAGATCCCTGTTAAGAACCTACCAGCAATAAATATTAATGGGTTAACATTATATAAGAAGTGCTCTTCGACTAGACCAGATGCTAGTGCAAACCATGTCCAACCAGCTATGAGCCATACAGAGTTGTTCATTATAACCCATAAAACAATACCCCAGAAAGTAATAACCGCAATAGTTAAATACTCGTTGCTAGGGACAAACATTAATGCTCCAAGCAAGAATATTAGATACCACATTACATCGATCAAGATCATGTTCAAGAAACCATACTTATATCTCTCAAGCCTAGTTATATGTAACCACAATATTGCTTTATACACCATTAATCTACTCTTCATATACACCACGCTCTAACACCTTCTTTTCAACCAAGAACATACCTGGTGTTGTAAATAAATTGTAGAGAATAGACATTCCAATCAATATGCCGATCAATGGGTAGAGCATATTTAGTGGTGGATAGTGGTAGGTGGCTAGGATCTTTGTAGCTTCAACAACATATACTAATGGAAAAGCCTTACCTATTAATTGTAATACGTAAGGTAGGATTGTTTGTGGATAAAACACACCTGAAACCAATAATATGAATGGTGTTAAGAAACCAGCAACATTAGATTCTTCTCTAACAACAAGCGACAAACCACCAACTACAACCGCTAACCCGATCAATGGAACCATTGCTAGGTAAATAAACATTAGTATTAAGAACAATTTTAAACCCCCAAGTAACCCCTCAAAGTAGAGTACAGCTGGTAATATGCTGGTTAAACTAATAAAGCTTGAAAACATGGTTGATGGAATTGGTCCTGCGATAGCATAGATTATTAGTCTTGGTGGGGAAGATACTATATAAGCTAATGTTCCAATCCATCGGTGTCTAAGTAGTTCACCAGCCACATTATCAACTATACTTATACTAGATAACATGATACTACTACTAGCTAGGATGTATAGTATAGGGTTAGCAATATTCATTCTCACACTATACTCCTCAATACTACCAAGCATTGTACCTAAACCAAACAGGAAAAAAGCTATTAGATAAGGCCAAAACAACATAAAGAATGCAAATCCACGATTATTCTTTAATTCATGGATATATAGATAGAAATTAGCCTTCATAACCGCTAATACGTATCTCAACCTAGTGTTTCACCACCAGTCAACTTTATAAATACATCTTCTAGACTAGGCTCCATCGTCTTTGCAGATCTAACCCTAGCACCTATGTTTTGGAGAACACCTATAACATTATGAATAAATCGATCCTCCTCACCAATAGCTACTAAACTCTTTATACGTATGAAACCCTTATCATCAACGGTAACAGTAGGTTTTATCTTTAATTTCTCCTCAATAAGCCTAGCTAATGAATCACTCGTTAAACCCTTTTTCCAAGCCTCTACAACTACTGGTATTTCACGTGAAACAATCTTTTTTAAACCATCAACTGTATCTTCAGCTATTATCACCCCTTTATTAATAATTGCTATCCGGTCACAGATTAATTCAACCTCAAACATATTATGTGAAGTGATCAACACCGTCTTACCCTCTTCTCGAGCTAATTTAACGAGTAAATCTCTAATCGTACGTGCACTCTGAGGATCAAGCCCTAATGTTGGTTCATCTAATATAACCACTCTCGGATCATGTAGTAATGCACGCGCAATCGCTAATCTTGCTTTCATCCCAAGACTAAATTCTTCGAAAAACTTTTTATCACCACCTAACCTCTTTAAACCAACAATTTCTAGGACATAGTTTATTCTCTCATCTAGATATCGACCACTCAAACCACGCAACATACCAAAATATTTCAAATTCTCATAACCCGTTAATTTCCAGAAAAATCCTCGTTCAACACTAAGCGATACACCAATAACTTCACGAACTTTCTGAGCTTCATGTATAACATCGTATCCTAGAACTCGGGCTTCACCACTATCAGGTATTAACAACGTTGATATGATCTTTATAGTGGTTGTTTTACCTGCACCATTAGGTCCAAGTAGACCATATACCTCACCGGATCTAACATTAAAACTAACTCCACGTAAAGCTTGAACTCTCTCAGTTCTCCTACGTATAAATCCTCTCCTATTAACATATGTCTTCACTAAATTACGGGCTTGTATAGCGTAGAACAAATTTTCCACCTAATCAAAGATTTATAAATAGAAGATCTAGGATTAATAGAAAGTAGAGAT
>NJDP01000047.1 GCA_002254665.1 Desulfurococcales archaeon ex4484_58
GGAAGTATGTGTTGCAATGCTTCAACAATATATACTTTAACTCCTAGATTAGCAAATATATTAGCTATTTCAACACCTATAACCCCGCCACCAGCTATTAGAAGGGAATCAGGTTTTTCACCTAATTTGAATACACCACGATTACTTAGGATCTTTTCCTCGTCAAACTCTAGGTTGGGTAGCGGTCTCGGATCTGTGCCTAGAGCCAATATTAGTTTCTCGTAGCTTATCCTATTATCACCTACCTTAACTAGTTTCTCTCTACCTAGTAATGCTTTACCCTTTATTACTGTTACTCCATATCTCTCCATCAGATCCTCGAGACCGTTTCTTGTTTCTTCAACAATTCCTCTAATCCATTCATAGAGATTATACCAATCAACTCTAATCTCGGCATCTATTTTCTTAAGTGTTCTAATTGCTTCAGCTACTTGATAAAATGCTTTACTTGGAACACATCCGTAATTAGTACATTCTCCCCCGATCAAGTGTTCTTCAATAACTGCTACTCTATACCCTTTTCTAGCCAAGTATATCGCTGCTGGATATCCACCCACACCACTACCTATAACTACTACATCATATTTCATCATAGCAACCCATTTTTCTTCTTTAAATATACTCTCCATGTAGGTGCAAGTGTTCTTGGATGATTAGCACGTACATTATCTATTCTCTTAACACTAGTATTAACTGGCCAACTCCTAGCTTTATCTGGTTCACTATACGCTATTTCACTGATCTCCTTAAGTATCTCGGCATATCTCTCTATATTCTCTATACTCTCCGATTCAGTGAATTCGATCATTAATGCTTCTTTAACTATTAATGGGAAATAGATCGTTGGCGCATAGAATCCTTTATCGAGAATACCCTTAGCTATATCCTCGGCAGTCACCCCTGTCTCTTCAGCCAGATTCTTAGCACTAATCACTATCTCGTGTTTCCTAAACCTATCCTCACCATACTCTAGGCTATATCCTCTAACATTCTCCATTAATTTCATAAAATAGTTAGTATTTAATACAGCATATTCTGTTACTTTCCTTAAACCCTTTGATCCAAGCATTAATATGTATATAAAACCCCATAGTAGTGGTATAGTATTTCCAAAGAATGCTTTCAATAAACCAATACTATGTTTAGGTTTCTCTAATCTATACATGTTCTTCTTTTCATCATATATGACTATATAGCCTGGTAATAAGTCTTTTAAAGAAATGTTTTTCTCGTGATCAACTATTTTATCCTTAACACAAATAGGACCTGCTCCCGGTCCACCACCACCATGTGGTGCACCGAATGTTTTATGTATATTTATATGTGCTATATCAAAACCCATATCACCTGGTCTCGTATAACCCATTATACCATTCAAATTAGCTCCATCATAATATAGTAGACCATCAACTCCATGTATTAGATCAGCTATCTCCAATATATTTTCTTCAAATAAACCCAACGTATTAGGATTGGTAATCATTAAACCAGCTGTTTCTCTCCCGACAACTGATCTAAGGGCTTGAATATCAACTGAGCCGTTAGGAGCTGAAGGTACTTCAACAACACGGAAACCAGCCATAGAAGCACTTGCAGGATTTGTTCCGTGTGCTGAGTCGGGTACGATTATTTCTCTTTTATAATTTAGTTGACCCTTTATTTTATGGTACTTCCTAATAATTAGTACTCCAGTTAATTCACCATGTGCGCCGGCAGCTGGATGTAACGTACAGTAATCCATACCAGTTATTAATGCAAGCCATTTTTGGAGTAGATACATTATCTTAAGTAGTCCTTGTATAGTTCTCTGATCCTGTAATGGATGTAGATCAGTTATTCTTCGATCACTTGTTATTTCGGCTGCTATTCTTGGATTATATTTCATTGTACACGATCCTAGTGGAACTGGTCCATTGTCAATACCATAACTCATCTCAGTTAATCTAGTATAATGACGTATAACATCAACTTCACTTAAATTAGGTAGTTTTGGTGATTTTTCTCTCCTAATCTTTTTTGGTATCTTGATCCCTCCTACAATACTCTTTACTTTCTCCTCAATAGAGGGGACAATAAATCCTCTCCTACCTTTACTGCTTAACTCAAATACTAATGGTTCACTCCATTTAGCTTGTCTAAACCTCACAATTAAACACCCACTATACTCTTTAATGACTCGATTAAATACTCAATATCACTCACATTATGTAGCTCAGTAAATGCGAAGAGAGCTGTCTCCCCTAGCTCCGGATACCATTCTCGAATATAGAGTCCGCCATGTAGGTTTTTCTCTAGAAGCTTTTCATGGATTTCACCATAGCTGATCCCTAAACCATTAAAGTTTACCGGGAATTCTTTAAAGAAATCAGCTTCGAAAATATCAACTTTAAACCCGTTTCTCTTGAATAACTCATATGCATAATGTGATCGATAATATATTAGCTCAGCTAGTTCTCTTATACCATCGCTACCCAGTAAAGACAAGTATACAGCAGCAGCGATCGCTGATAGAGCTTCGTTTGTACAAATATTAGATGTAGCTTTTTCTCTACGAATATGTTGTTCTCTAGTCTGTAGAATCATAGCAAATCCTCTCTCACTACCATCGACTGTAGTTGTTAAACCAATTATTCTACCAGGCATTTGACGTATAAGTTTCATATCATATCTTACAGCAAATATTCCTAGATAGGGGCCACCATAGTTCATTCCAAGACCCAATGGTTGTCCTTCACCAATAGCTATATCAGCTTCTAGCTCGCCTGGAGGTTTAATAAGTCCAAGTGAGAGGGGATCAACCCCCACGATGAATAAGGCATCGTGTTTATGTGTATAATCGCTTATATCTAATGCATTCTCTTCTATCAATCCAAAGAAGTTAGGATTTTGGATAAAAACAGCGGCAGTTTCTCTATCTAGTTTTGATGCAAGTTCTTCTAGATCGATCAATCCAGTCCTCCGATCATACGGTATATACTCTATTTTCACACTATGTGGTTCTAGATAAGTCTCTGCAACCTCTCTATAGAAGGGATTAATGTTGCGTGGAATTAATACTTTCTTCCTACGTTTAACCCTTATACTCATAAGTAAAGCTTCAGCTAGAGCAGATGCACCATCATACATTGAAGCATTAACTACATCCATATCTAGGAGCTCGGCCATTAAACTTTGATACTCGAATAATGCCTGCATTAAACCCTGTGAAACCTCTGGTTGATAGGGTGTATATGCCGTTAGAAACTCTCCCCTTGAAACAATATATTTAACTATAGCTGGCACATAGTGTGGATAAGAACCTCCTCCCATAAATGGTGGTGGATCAAATACTTTATTCTTTTCTAGCAACCCATTAATATATCTCTTTGCTTCTATCTCTGAGATCGGTTTACCGAAGCCTATCTC
Source organism: Desulfurococcales archaeon ex4484_58 (assembly GCA_002254665.1). Lineage (GTDB taxonomy): Archaea > Thermoproteota > Thermoprotei_A > Sulfolobales > Desulfurococcaceae > EX4484-58. Next base: position 3,406 of record NJDP01000047.1, read on the forward strand.
CAAACGATCCCATTCAGTTCTCTCGATCCTAGCTTTATCGGGTATGTCTTTGAATAATTCATCAATAGAACTTATTCCCAGTTTCTCCATAATCTTTCTCTTTACATCATCGGTTGAATTAGGTATCCATGGATGATTATCCAATATCATCCCTCTCGAAGCTCTAAGGGTTATATAATGGAGGAGATTTTAAATTAATTGTTTTGTCTAAAAATAAACATGGTAATAATACCTATTTTTGAGGCGAACATAATGAATAAGATCCCCCTACTAGACTTCTATATTGAAGAGTTAGGCGGTGAACCAGGTTCTTTTGGCGATTGGGAAGTTCCGATGAGATTTACTAGCTCATTAGAGGAACACTTAAATGTTAGGAGTGGTGTTGGAGTATTTGATGTTAGTCATATGGGTAGAATAAAATTTACTGGATCGGATGTTTTTGATTTCATACAATACGTGTATACAAAGGATTTATCGAAAATACGTGATTACTGGATGAGTGGACCTACACTTGCTTTAAACAGTTATGCTAGAATTAAAGATGATGAAATGCTCTATAGACTCGGAGATCATGAGTGGTTAGTTGTTGTTAATGCTAATGCTCGTGAGAAGATGCTTAGATACTTTAGGGAAATAATAGATATGAAGAAGTTTAAGGTGGAGATAGAGGATCTAACCTTTAAATACTCTATGATAGCACTACAGGGTCCACGAAGCCCTGAAATATTGGAGAAGCTTGGTGGTAGAGAATTTGCTGACCTTAAACCATTAGAGTTTAGAGTAAATGTTGATCTAGGTGAACTAAGGATATTCTTGATAAGTAGGAGTGGCTGGACTGGAGAGGACGGCTTTGAGATCTGGGGTGAACATAGTGTTATCAAGGAACTTGTTAAAAGAATGGTTTCTATGGGTGTTAAACCAGCTGGTTTGATCGCTAGGGACACTCTTAGAATGGAGATGGGGTTTGTACTCGGTGATCACGAGTATGGCGAGGATCCGTTAAAGTATCCATGTGCCTTAAGTCTCAGATATGGTATGGGGGCTATTACGTGGAGTAAACATGGATTTGTGGGTGAAGAAGCTCTACGTGGTTGTAGACGTGAAGGTGTTCGTTGGATTAGAGTTGGTTTGAAAATGTCTAAGAAAGCTGGTAGAATTGTTCCTCGTCAAAATGATCGGGTTTACGTGGATGACCTAATGATCGGCTGGGTTACTAGCGGGTCTTTCTCCCCTGTATTGAAGCGAGGTATTGCACAAGCATATATTGATGTTAGATATGCTTTGTTTGGGGAACCAGTGGATGTAGTAATTCGTGGTAAGAGGTATGAAGCTAAAATAGTTGATTTCCCATTTATTAAACGATGAAAAATGATCTACTGCAATGTAATAGCTTTTTTAACAATATATCTATTATAATCCACTAAGACTTTATAATATCCACTAAGCATATCATCCAGTTCGTGGTCACCAGTATCGATTAATAAATATTTGATCTCTCTTATCTTATTCCATGTTGCCACCACTACTATGTTTTCTTTCCCAATTCTACGAAGTACTTTAGGTGTTAATTGTTGATTTCCTCGTCCAAATAAGAATCCTTGTCCACCAATAGGTGTTATTATCAATTTTACTTTATCGTACTGATCAAGTATTTCGAGTAATGGTTTTTCCCACGCATCTTTCATTAATAGTCTCCCATTTAATACTACATCTACTCCAAGGAGAGTATATGGTATATTTAAAACTCTACTAATTGCTTTAACGGTTGTACCTGGACCGAGAATGTATAGTGTATTCTTCTCCATGTTCTCAATAACATATCTAGCTATAGCATATTTGTTCTCTTCTTCATCACTACTTGAGAGTGAAGGTGATTTACTTGATTGTATATACTCACTTATTACCGGGATCTTTAAATACCCGTAGAGCTTAACTTTCAAAGTATCTCTTCTAAAAGCTTCTTCATCAATATCAAGTACTTCACGTTCAACGATCACAGCATTACCTTTAACATATTCTTCAAAAACCCTAGCGCCAGCACGGGGATTTACAGCAAATACCGAACTATACATTTTAACACCGCTTGGAACACCGAGTGTAACTACTTCTTCATTTACTGCTTCACATATATCTCTAGCTGTTCCGTCACCACCGACAAAAACCAGTATATCAATACCATCCTCTACCATTAAACGAGCTATTCTCTTAGTATCCTCAGCGGTGGTTTCCCTTTTAACATCACCGATCACCTTTAGTATCTTATCTCTATGCCGAGATCCCATAACTATATTTAAACCCATAACGCTAGGTGCAGATTTTATTAAAAAATCATTTATCTTAATATAGTTTAGAAACTCCAGTGCTCTAAGTGGAGAAACTGGTTTAGCTCCACGTCTCAAAGCTAACCTATATGCTTCACCATCAGTACCCTTAAGACCAACCGCACCACCCATACCTGCTATAGGATTTACTATAAATCCCATAATTATCCTCTTCATTCTATCACTCAAAACTAGTATTTCAGATAAGACAACTAATATTATTTTGGATCAATGATAAATACTCTATAGGGTAATGTTTGAATAATGAGCGGTGGTTAAAGTGTTAGATGAACTATTAAGTGAAAACCCTGATTTAAAGGAGGCTGTTGATCTAGCGCTTCAACATACTATGTGGAGGAAACGTAGATGCATAAATTTGATTGCTAGTGAAAACGTTATGAGCCCCCTAGCTATGCTTTTATACCTTAATGATATGATGCATCGTTATGCAGAGGGTAAACCCTTTAAGAGATATTATCAGGGGCTTAAGTATGTTGATGAATTAGAAGTTAAAGCTCAGAAGATCATGGGTGAACTGCTTGAAACCGAGTATGTTGAATTAAGACCTATCAGTGGTACGATAGCGAATGCAACAGTATTTAGGGCGTTCGCTAACCCCGGAGATAAAGCTGTCGTAGCACCTGTTCAGGGAGGTGCACATGTTAGTCATACACGATACGGTACACTTGGAGCACTAGGTATTGAACAAATAGATATGCCTTTCGATATAGAGGAGTGGAATATTGATGTTGATGGTGCACGTAAAGTAATAGAGGAGACTAAACCAAAGATCGTAACGCTAGGTTTCAGTCTCTACCTATTCCCTAACCCAACTAAAGAGATAGCTGAGATCGCGCATAGCGTTGATGCTAAAGTAGTACATGATGTAGCCCATGTCCTAGGCTTGATCACTGGTAAGGTTTGGGAGAATCCACTAAAACAAGGAGCAGACATAATCACCAGTTCAACACATAAAACATTCCCTGGCCCCCAAGGTGGGTTAATTGCTACTGTTTCTAAGGATGATTATAAGAGGATCGGTAAAGTGGTGTTTCCGATGTTTGTTAGTAATCATCATCTCCATCGTTTAGCGGCTACAGCTATTACTGGTTTAGAGATGAAGTTGTGGGGTGAGGAGTATGCTAGACAGATTGTCAGGAACGCTAAGACTTTAGCTGAAGCTCTCGCTGAAGCTGGTTTAAAGGTTGTTGCTGAGAATAGAGGGTATACTGAGAGTCACCAGGTTGTTGTTGATGTACGTGAACATGGTGGTGGAGCTAAGATCGCTGAAATTCTTGAAGAAGCAAACATTATTTTAAACAAGAACCTGCTTCCATGGGATAAACCAGAGGATATCAAGAACCCGAGTGGTTTAAGAATAGGTGTCCAAGAAGTTACTCGTTGGGGTATGAAGGAAGATGAGATGAAACAGATCGCTGAATTCATAGGAATGGTTGTAATCGATAAGAAGGAGCCTAGTAGTGTTAGAGAAAAAGTTATTGATTTTCGTAAAAACTTTATTGAAGTACATTATGGGTTTAAGATTGAAAGTAGTGATGAAGAAAGACTATTAAAGATTATGCTCCATGGAGAATAATTAGAGGTAGTAAGATCAAGGGGGTTTGTTTTGAGTAATGAAATAATAGTTGAGATCGGTAAGAATAGATATGTAGTTAAAAAAGATCGTAGATATACAGAGACTGATGAGTGGGCTAGAAAAGAAGATGAATTGATACGCATAGGAATAACTGATTATGCACAAAAAGAACTCAAAGACATTGTTGGTATAGAGTTGCCGGAGAAAGGACGTACACTTAATAAAGGCGAGGAGATAGGAGCTATTGATTCTGTAAAAGCAACCAGTCCATACTACGCCCCGGTTTCTGGTGAAGTAGTAGATGTTAATTCACAATTAGAGGAGAAACCAGAACTACTAAACATAGATCCATACGGTGAAGGATGGATCTTATTAATCAAACCAAGTAATCCTCCAGAATACGATGAACTCTTAACACCAGAACAATATGTAGAGAATATTAAGAGTAAAAAACACTAATTTTTTCATTTAAAATCATAGATTTTCTCTAACTTATCTACTTCAAACTTATATAGTCCTTGTTCTATAGGTGTGACTTTATCTTTTATATGATATTTTAGCGTAGAAGAGAATGCTCCTATAACTTCTTCTCCACGATAACTATATATTTGGTAGTATTCTTTCTCTGATTCTCTAGTCTCCCATGTGTAGTATGTTAGGTATAAGTGGATATGGTTTTTCCAAAGTATCATTAACCCTGTGTTTAAAGCACTTTTTCTTGTGGTATACTTGTATATGTCTCTATAGATCTCTACTACGCAATTATCTATATCTGCTTGTTTATCTATACACTTATCTAATTCTCTACTAATATAATATGAGAGTATCTCTGAGTCACTATGTATCCATGGTGAAATATCTAGTTTACTAGCTAATTCTCTCTTTTCAACACTGCCATTATGTATAAACCATAATGTAAATGTTTCTTTCTCGACCATAAATGGGTGAACATATTTTTCTCCATATGGTTCTCTCTTACTAGAAGCTCTAGAATGTAATAGAAGATATATTTCACTATATCTCTGGATATGTTCTTTAAATATATTCAGTAAATATTTTGATTGTTCATGGAATATCGGTAGTAATGAACGGTGATAAAGCAGGGATAAAGTATAATCAGCTATACCTATGGCGCTAACTCCCCATCCATCTCTATGACTCTTTCTCCTACCACTAGTTAGTTTCTCAAGAATTACATCATTTTCACTTGCTTTTACAAGTGCATCAATGAATTCGTTAATCTTATTGTTTGGTTTTGCTCGAAGAACCAGTAATCTACACATAAATGCCCACCTTTACCAATCATTATTCAAGGCTATAGACAAAACTATATATCGTGTTTTAATGTTAATACTTTTCCTAGGAATGTACTTAGTGAGTGCTCTGGGAGGTATAAAGGTTTGCCTCGTGAAGAAATTGTTAGGTTAAAGGTTGAAGAAGCTAGACAACGTGATGTTGGCCGAAAAATAGCTAGGATCGATAAAGAGACTATGAGGAAGCTAGGCGTTAGTGTTGGTGATTTTATAGAGATCATGGGACCACGTGGTTCAGTATTAGCTCAGGTATGGTATGGGTATGAGGGTGATGAAGGTAAGGGTATTATTAGGATTGATGGTTATTTGAGGAAAGCTGTTGGTGTAGGTATTGGTGATTATGTTGAGATTAAACCTGCTAAAGTTGAACCTGCTAAACGAGTAGTGTTAGCACCTACTGAACCGGTTTCTTTCGGTAGAGACTTTATTAGTTATGTGAGAAACATTTTGTTGAGAAAACCCTTAATGAGGGGGGAGGAGATCTTTGTGCCATTGTTTGGTATGAGTTTAACATTTATAGTTACGAGCACTGAACCCGGATCTCGTGTATATGTTACAGAGAATACGGATATAGTTATTAGATCAGAGCCTGTACGCAGGGAGTTGATTGAGAGAGCAAGAATTATACCTAGAGTTACATGGGAGGATATAGGTGATCTTGAGGAGGCTAAGCAAAAGATTAGAGAAATAGTAGAGCTTCCAATGAAACACCCAGAACTATTCAAGCACTTGGGTATAGAGCCTCCTAAAGGTATTTTACTCTATGGTCCGCCTGGTACTGGTAAGACGTTGTTAGCTAAAGCGTTAGCTAATGAGATCGGTGCGTATTTTACAGCTATTAATGGACCAGAGATTATGAGTAAATTCTATGGTGAATCTGAACAAAGGCTTAGAGAGATATTCCGTGAAGCAGAAGAGAATGCTCCAGCAATAATATTTATTGATGAAATAGATAGTATTGCTCCTCGAAGAGAAGAGGTTACTGGTGAAGTTGAAAAGAGAGTTGTTGCACAACTACTAGCTTTAATGGATGGATTGAAAGAGCGTGGTAAAGTTATCGTTATAGGTGCTACTAATAGACCTGAAGCATTAGATCCCGCTCTCCGGAGACCGGGTCGATTTGATCGTGAGATAGAGATTCCACCACCAGATAAAAGAGCTAGAAGGGAAATATTAGCTGTTCATACACGTAATATGCCTTTAGATGAAGATGTTGATCTAGATAAAATAGCTGATATGACACATGGATATACTGGAGCTGATCTTGCCGCTTTAGTTAAGGAAGCAGCTATGTCTGCTTTAAGAAGATTCATACGTGAAGGGAAAATAGATTTAACACAACCAATACCAGCTGAGAAGCTACGTGAACTTAAAGTTAAGATGAACGATTTCCTTAATGCAATGAAGTATGTACAACCAACATTAATCAGAGAGATCTTCGTGGAAATACCGGAGGTTAAATGGAGTGATATAGGTGGTTTAGAGAATGTAAAACAACAGCTCCGTGAAGCTGTTGAATGGCCTATGAAGAATCCTGAGGTATTCGAGAAAATGGGTATTGATACACCAAAGGGCATATTATTGTTTGGTCCACCCGGCTGTGGTAAGACTTTGCTTGCTAAGGCTGTTGCTACTGAGAGTGGTGCTAATTTTATTGCTGTTCGTGGACCAGAAGTACTTAGCAAATGGGTTGGTGAATCAGAAAGAAAAAGCCATTCGTCAAATATTTAGGAGAGCTAGACAAGTAGCACCAGCTGTAGTGTTTTTCGATGAAATAGATAGTATAGCGCCAGCACGTGGTTCCAGGTTTGATTCTGGAGTAACTGATCGTATTGTTAATCAGTTATTAACCGAGATGGATGGTATAGAGCCTTTAAGAAGAGTAGTTGTTATAGGTGCTACTAATAGACCTGATATAATAGATCCCGCTCTCTTAAGACCGGGTCGATTTGATCGATTAATATATGTTCCGCCACCAGACTTTAAAGCTAGACTAGAGATCTTTAAGGTTCATACGAGGAAAATGCCTTTGGCGCCAGATGTTAATCTTGAAGAACTAGCGAGGAAGACTGAGGGTTATACTGGCGCTGATATAGCCGCTATTTGCCGTGAAGCAGCGCTACTTGCTTTAAGAGAAGAATTCAAAGTTAGACCAGTACAAATGAAACATTTCCTCGAGGCATTAAAGACTGTACCACCAAGTTTATCTAAAGAAGATATCGAGATATATGATAGAATGGCTAAACAATTGAAGAGGATAAGCGGGACTATACAACGTAGAGAGTCTATGATGATATCTTAAAACTAGGTGTTTTTACAAAATGTATTATGAAGTAAAAATTCCATCCTCATTTAATCGTCTCCTTACATTTTATGGTAAGAAAATAGGTGACCTTGTAAACTATAGGTTTAGATCGCTACTAGTTATTACAGGTAAAGACCCTGTTTTAATGGGTACGCTTGCTTCGCGAGCTATACTATATTATTCACGTCATAGACGTAGATTTGATAAGAGACACTATAATGGTCTTTACATTTATCATGATGAATTTGATGATGCTGTATTAATGAAAGAGGTGTTTAGTAAAAATATTGATTCAAAACTAGTTGATTTCCAATATGCTGTGTATGAGAGGAGCGAGAAATATTTAGGTTCTACCTTCTCCTATCTAGTAATGGATTTAACAAAGGATCTAAAACCAAATGATCTGGGTAGATTGATAGGGATAGTTGAAGGCGGTGGTTTAATAGTATTATTGGCTCCGCCGTGGAATGAATGGGACGAGTTTATGACTATTTTTAAGAGAAACCTAACAATCCCACAATTTCCCACTCCACGACATGTTTTCATTACCTGGTTTAAACGTAAACTGTTAGAACATGAAGCTATAGGGATCTATGACTCAGTCAATGCGTCTATTATTAGAAAGTTTGAGTTGAAGAGGCAGAATAATGTTTCGAGAGAAAAAATAGTTATTCCACAAAAGATACTATTTCCAAGGAAGATCTATGAATTAGCTCTAACAAGTGATCAGGTTAAAGTGATCAAGTTAATGGAACAATTATTCGAGAAACCGAGTAGAGGTAAGAAGAAAGTTATAGTGATCACTGCTGATCGTGGACGTGGAAAATCATGTGCAGTTGGTTTAGGTAGTGTTGGTTTAATACATTTGTTACGAACTGTGAAACCTAAGCCTCGCATATTAGTTACCGCTCCTAGTCCTAGTAATGTTCAATCATTAATGATGCTTGCTATGAAGGCATTGGATAGTTTAAATTACAAATATAAAGTGTTTAAAAGAGAAGGTAATGTTATTGAATTGAGGAGTGAGAGGTTTAGTATAGAGTATTGGGAGCCCATACATATACCTAAGATTAAGGGAGACATAGTAGTTGTTGATGAAGCTGCTGGTATACATGTACCAATGCTTTACAAGATTTGGAGAAGTCACGATAGAATAGTTTTTTCAACTACAATACATGGATATGAAGGTGCTGGACGTGGTTTCTCTGTTAGATTGTTACAGAAGATTAGGAGTGATAAAAATACTCAGTTGATAGAGTATGAAATGGATGAACCGATTAGGTATGCAAGAAATGATCCTATTGAGGAGTGGCAGTTTAAAACACTACTCTTAGACGCTGAACCAGCTGATCTCGATGAGGAGGATCTAAGGGATATTAAAGAAGGTAATTTAGAGTATATTGAGTATACACAAGATTATCTATTTAGTAAGGAAGGTGAAGATGAGCTTAGACAATTATTCGGTATATATGTACTTGCACATTATCGAAACGAGCCAGATGATCTAGGGATGATAGCTGATGCTCCACACCATATTGTGAGAGCTGTTAAAACACGTAATGGTAAGATAGTATGTGCTCTCCAAATAGCATATGAGGGGAGAATAGCTGATGATATAGCTTCTGAGCTATTGAGAGGGGGGAGAATACCTGGAAATATTATTCCAGATAGATTCTTAAAACATTTAAGATATCGTGGTTTCTCCAAATTGTTTGGCTGGAGAATAGTTAGGATAGCTACACATCCTATGGTCCAAGGTAGGGGAATTGGTAGTTGGGCGTTAAACAAGATCTCTGAAGAAGCACGTGAAAGGGGTCTTGATTGGGTTGCGGCTGGCTTCGGTGTTAATGAAGAGCTTTTTAAATTCTGGTTGAAAAACGGTTTCTACCCCATACATATTAGTCCCGATAGAAACCCGGTTAGTGGCGAGTATACCGTACTAGTGATTAAACCCTTAAACAAAGAAGCTGAAAGATTTGTTGAGATGGCTAATAAAGAATTCAAATTGAAGTTATTGGATTCACTAGCTATAAATTATCGTGATTTAGAGATAGAGGTAGCATATCAACTATTATCAAGCGGTAAACCATTGCTTAAACAAATACCTGAGAATATATTTTCACCAATACAACTTGATCGTTTATGGGTTTACTGTATGGGGCCAATGACTTTTGAAGCAGCTGCAGATATTATGCATAAGATCGCTAAGATCCATTGGTTGGTGTCGAAGGAGCAGAGACCAGAACTTTCAAAGATCAAGGAATATATATTGATAGGTAAAGCTTTGCAGGGGAGGAGTTGGGAGGAGCTTGAAAAAGAGTATAGAGTGCTACTTAAAGATCTACATAAATATTCGCATGAAATTGCATGTAGATACTTCGAGTTCTTGACAGGAGTTAAACCAGAGGATCATGAGCCTGGAGTAGATATTTTAGATTATGAATTAAAGTTAATCTTCTAATTCATCTGTAGAAACTAGTTCTTTTTCTTTCTTATATTCTGCTTCGATCATTTTAGCTAATACACTAAATGGTAGCGATAGATCGCTTCGTGAAACTTTATAGGGTCCAAGTACAACCATTCCCTTACCATTAACTATATCTATCTCAAATACTCTTCGATCATGATCGGTTTGTCTCATCTTCTCAATGATAACAAATCTCTTCAATACACCGGATATTATTGATTTACGGAACCTAATAATGCCGTCTGCTACATGTTCAACACCGAATCCAAAGCCTAGTGAGGTGGTTACTGCATATTGGCTAGTCAATATAGTTGTTACATCCCATTTAGAGAGCACTCTTTTAACCATATAGCTATATTTCCTAGCCATAGCCGGTTTATCAAGCCAGAAAGCGCTCATTGAATCAACTACTACACGTGCATGTCCGTATCCAAGCATTTTCTTTGCTTCAATAATTTTTGATAAAAGCTCTTCTACTTCAAGTTCACGTAAACTCCAAGGATCACCCCTTTCCTCCATAAGTGCATCGATTATAACTAGTTCTCCATTCTTAATCGCTTTTCTAAAATCAAAATCAAACATTTCAGCTTGTCTAACAATACTCTCTCTACTCTCTTCTGTAGTAACATAGATTCCTTTATCACCACTAGATAAACCAGAAGCTATGAAGTGTATGCAGAAGACAGTTTTACCAGTACCGGGTTCACCTACAACTGCAACTGTGAAACCCTTAGGTATCCCTCCATTTAATATTTCATCTAACCCTTTAACACCAGTACTTAATCTCTCAATCTCCATGTTTCATACCATTTAAAATAATATAGTTTATTCATTAATATCGTTATATCCTCATAATAAATCTATA
>NJDP01000008.1 GCA_002254665.1 Desulfurococcales archaeon ex4484_58
AAAGCGGTAGCAGTTATAACGTTGCACGCTATCTTTAGAGCTATAATCAAAGAATTACATAGAAGAATTAAAGAAAAAACTAGTCAATAACCTTCTCAGCCCATACACCACTTAATATCCAGAATAAAGCCAGTACACCAGCTATAACATTACTAAGAGTCATTCCAATCCATACCCCAAGTGTCCCGTAACCCCATACTATACCAAGTAAATAGCTTAAACCTATTCTTAACAACCATAACCTAACAATACCTAGGATAGACATGTATAGGGTATGACCTGAACCGGCTGCAACACCATTACCTATAAAGAATACACCGAAGAAAGGTATAGACCAAGTAAATATTGAGAGAAGCAATGCTCCTTCAGCAACAACTTGCGGATCATTTATAAAAATTACAATCACTTGATCCCTGATTAGAAATATAGTTAGCGAACCTAGCGTGAGTATAGCTATTATTAATAATATAGCTTTTTTAACAATAATATAGGCTCTCTCATAGTATTCAGCACCTATGTTTTGTCCAATCATTATTGAAGCTGATCTCTGTAAACCCCATGTAAATGCTTGTATAACATCAATTATTCTAATAGCTACACCATAAGCAGCGATAGCTACAGAACCAAAACTTGATACTATACTGGTCATTACTACGAAACCAAGTGAATTAGCTGATCTCTGTAGAACTAGAGGTGTACCAATAACTATTATCTTTTTCAACCACCATCCCTCAACCCCTAGATCATTTATCCTCAACTTAATACCTCTAAAACCATGTACTAGAAGATATAGACCGGCTACAGATACGAATGACCGAGATATAATTGTGGCTAGAGCAGCACCAACAACTCCCATCTCCGGTATATCGAGTATTGGAGTATTTAATCCAAATATAAAGATAGGATCAAGAAATATATTGAGTATTGAAGAAACAATACCTAGATAAGTAGGTGTACGTGTATCTCCTAAACCACTAGCTATAAAACTGAATGCAAAACCTAGGAAAACAAACGGTATACCCATAAAAACTACTCTTATATATTCAATTGCATGATATAATACCTCTCTAGGTACACCTATTAAATGTAGTATATAGGGTGATATAGAGTAACCAACTAAACTAATAATTAATGCAGTGATAAACATAAATGTTATTAAGAAACCAATTGATTTCCTAGTTTTCTCATAATCACCAGAACCAACATATTGTGAAACTAGCGAGATACCAGCCATAGAGAACCCCATACCTAAAGCATAGAAAAACATAATCAAAGGCCAACTAACCGTTGGAGCTCCAAAAGCTTCTCTACCAAGTTTCCCCAACCAATAAGCATCTACCAAGTTATATGACATATTTACTAGGTTACCTAAAATAATAGGCCATGCAAGCCATAACATAGTTTTTACGATCGAACCTTCTAAAATCCTTGTTCTTAGATCATGAAAATTCCTTTTATCCAAATAGTATCCACCAAAATATATTTGATAGGAAAATATTTAAGGAAAAGACATTTAAAATTTTACTTAAAAAGTATGGAGGAGAGAGATAGGTATGGGAAAATGCGTGAAGAAGGGTATTCTTAAGATCCTCTTATTGAGCATTATTATAAAACATCAGAAAATACATGGATACCGGATTTATAAAGAATTAATGGATCTGTCGATGGATCGTTGGAAACCTTCTATAGGTACACTTTATAGATTATTGAATGAATTAGCGCAGGAAAACCTGGTAAAGAAAGAAGAAACATTCTCTGGTAATAGAAGGATAGTTTATTATGAAGCAACCAACGCTGGTGTCGAGGAGTTTCTGAAAGTATGTGATGCATTCTTTGAAAGAACAATTATAGGCCTAGATATACTTTTACCTACACTTATGAAACTTCGTAAAACAGGGTTAGTAAACGAGATGATCATAGATAAAGTCAAGAGTATCGAGAAACTCATATATCTACATACTAGTGGAAAATAAACCGAAAACATATATTTATAGAGTACATTAGCATTAATGGTGTTAATATATTGGAGCCTATCTGGAAGTGTAGATATTGTGGTTTTGAATCAGATCTATGGAGTAAATACTATTGGTGTTGTCCGCGTTGCAGTAAACCTCTTGATATAATTTATAAGAGAAAATTTGAACCAGAAACTAGAGTAAGGGGGTTAAGAAGATATAGTTCGTTATTACCATTTGTACCAGAGAAGTCTTTGGGAGAGGGGAATACGCCACTAATTAATTATAGGGATGGAGGTAGGGAGATCCTATTTAAACTAGAATACTTGAATCCTTCCGGAAGTTTTAAGGACCGGGGGTCTTCACTAGCTATATACTATGGTTTCAAGATGGGGTATAGAGGGATAGTTGAAGATACAAGTGGTAATACAGGATTATCTGTAACCTTATATTCGAGTTTCTATGGATTAAAGAGTATTATCTATATGCCTAGAAATGCTCCTCTAGGTAAGAAGGTATTGATTAAAGCTCTGGGTGGCGAAATAGTTGAGGCTAGTTCGAGATACGAAGCTTCCCGGATAGTACTAGAGAATATAAGGGATAGATTCTATGTTGCACATACTTGGAGCTATTTCTATATTCTAGGTGCTTCTACAATAGCTTATGAGGTATATGAAGAATACGGTGTTCCAGACCTTGTTATCGCTCCTGTTGGTTCCGGTGGATTATTTCTTGGTTTAATCAGAGGTTTCAAAAACCTATACGATCTCGGAGTTACACGGAAAATACCTAGATTTATAGCTGTTCAGGGAGTTAGTGTTCACCCGTTATTTAAGAGAATGAAAGGCTATAGTCTAGAGGGTGATTCTAGTTTAGCGGATGGAATAATGGTTTCTAATCCACCAAGACTAGAAGAGATCTATGAAGAACTGGTTAGTGTTAAAGGTGATGTTGTCCTAGTGGATAATAAGGATATTATAAATGCTATGAAAGATCTATATGAAAGAGGGTTCATAGTAGAACCTACAAGTGCAACCGTATGGGCGGGTTATAAAAAAATAAGAAGAGAGAACTTAGGAGAATCAGTATTAATGCCATTAACAGGTTCTGGCCTAAAAACAATTGATTTAATCGAGAAATACCTTATGGCCCACGGGCCGTAGCCCCGCTTAACCACCCACAACCGATCCACCAGAGCCCTTCCACATCCACCTCAACCCCGTTGACCCATGAACGTCGACGGCCGGGGTTAGGTTGCTCCCTTCCGGGCCTAGCCTGGTTCCCCCGGTTAAGACGGTTTACCCCCTCCCTCCGGAGGAGGTTCCGTCACCGCCGACCCCATGGGGCGGGGTTCATTGGTGGATGTGGGGGTTGGTGGTGGTTTGTGAGCGGTTAAGCGGTTATCTGGCTCCCCCAGGTATAGGGGAGCCCTACCTACGGCCCGTGGGCTATTATATTTTTAGTTTTTAAGCCTATATAGGGTTTTTCCATTATAGAGTTACTGCTAGTATTAGTATTGCTAGGCTTAGAGTATTTATTATGTGTCCTATGTTTTTATTTTTGAATATCTCATAGAGCACTTTGCCTCCATCGCTTATAAATATTGGTGCTGCGTTTATGATTGCTAAGCCTAGATTGACTATATAGAGCCATATAATCATATATGATACTATCAATGCACCTCTAATACCTAGTATATTTATGAGTAGATCGTTTGGCTTATTTGAGAAAGCAATACCTAATCTTGAAACATTCCTTGGTTTATGTATAGTTACATTTCTAACACTATTTTGAGACCATACCTCAACAGTAAATACCGTCTCATTATCTTTAGCTAAATACTTAGCAAGTAATTCTCTAGTTAATGGTTCACCATTAATCTTTAAAAGAATATCACCCGGTCTAATACCATGTTTCTCAGCTAAACTACCAGGTAAAACCTCGAGAACAACTATTCCATAACTACTAATAGTGATCATTACCAGAAACATCGCTAGTAAAGCTAACATATAATTAGACGCTGGGCCGGCAGCTAATGTTGTAATCCTTGCTTTTAGAGGAGCTTTACTAAACTCTTCTTCGTCTACCTCAGTAAAAGCTATTGGTACAACGAATAATATGGTAAAACCAAGAGATTTTACTTTTAAATTATGTGATACAGCGGTATATGCGTGGAGAAACTCATGTATAAAAGCGGCTATAGCAACTGCTACTATAAAATAGATAATCTGCTCACCCGTAATATTTATCCCCGGTATCAATAACTGTACTCTCGCACCACCTTCGATCAAACCTATCTTAGCAAATATACTTGAGATCATGGCTGAATAAAACGTTATAAGAGCGAGAACGAAGAATACAATATTTAAGTATGAGAATCTCCTATAATGGGTGGAACCTTTAATATGGCTTTCTCTGCGGTAAACAAGAATAAATCCATAATGAAGATTAAATCCTCTACGAGTAAACCATTCTTTATTATTATAATATAGTATATCAAAGATCAACCAAATAATTAATATAGAGATCAAAGCATATATTATATCAATCAATACTATACACCATTGAAACTACTAACTATCGATTAACTAAGTCATATAAAGACTAAAATATATTCTTTAAATGGGAGCAAATATGGTTAGAGAAAAAATAGCTAGGAGACCAGAGTATAGAGAAGTTATATATAGTGAAAAACACTGGAGACTATTATGGAGTTTAAGAGAGGAAGCAGTAAGGATCATTGAGATCCTTAGAAAAGCTGGGTTAGAAGCATGTGTTCATGGAAGTATAGCTAGAGGAGATGTATGGAGTAAAAGTGATATAGACATTATAATACTCTATACCGTTCCAAGCTATATTGTTGAATACACGTTAGAATCTCATAGAATAAACATTTACTCTAAATACATAGTAGTAGCTACACCTACAAGTACACCAAAAGCCTATCTAGTCTTAGATGAAGAGGAGAGGAAAACCGTGAGTTTTCCATTATTTAAACTAAAACCGAGAGAATATGAGTTCTATAAGTTTGGGGGATTACTAGATTATAGTGGATTGATCCAAAAGAAGAGGGTGCCAGGTGTAAATAAGAAATTAATATTGATCGAACCCACACCAACTGGACATAGAGAATCTCCTGTAATGGGGTATGAAAGCATTGTTGCTTCAAAACTAAATATAAGTATAGAGACTGTAGAAGAAAGAGTTAGAGTCCTTAGTAGGAGAGATGAGATTGGACGCACTGGTGTATTTGTGAAATATGAGTTAAGCCCATATGAAACTTTTGAAGAAGCGCTTAGTAAGATAATACGTGAAAACCCATTAGTTAAACGGAGTCTCCAGAGAAATCGGTAGGTCTACTTAATGGATACCTTAATATAGCTATTATTCCACCAAAACCCATTAACTCTATATATACATCGTTTCCACGGGGAACAATTATTATCTCGGCTCTCCTCCTAGAAGCTTCATTTAATAGATTATATACTCTCTTCCTCATAGATTCATCATATGTTCTAAGATAATCAGTAGCTATAACTAGTTTTTCAACGGCATTGCTGCGAACAGCATATTCAACTTCGTCTAAACCATATGCTATTAATAAAGGGTTTTTAACTAGGTATTTCTTGAATTCTTCCAGACAATCGCGTGCATGAATAATACTTATCTCTCTTAACGCTCTCTTAACACTATCTCTCTTTAAAACCTCATTAACACCATTACATCCACCTATAGATACTGAATCTACTATTATATCCAACCCTTTGGACCTAGATTTCACATTATCAGCTATTTTTCTAGCTAAATCCCCTGGACTCGCAATAACTACTATCTTTACACCATGTTTTTCTATAAAACCGACTGTTTCATTAGATATTTTTGTCAAATAATCGTTGAGGAGTGAAGTGAATTTTTCAGGTTCATTTTTACCGGGTAAACCAGAATTGTATTCACCAAGTATCTTAATACCTTGTTCAGATAATAGAGCTATACATGCCTCATCATAATCTAATACAACAATAATTAATCGTTCTCTCCTCAACCCTGCTTTCTCTAGTTCACTTAGTATAAATGAAGGCCATTGATCCTTACATATGGTTAAGGGTTTACCTGGTGTAATATTTACTGTATGGTGTTTCCCCTTAACACCAAATTCTTCGGGGCCCTCAACCACAACTCCTCTAATCCTTAATCGATCAGTAAAAGGTTGGAACTCTAATCTCTCTACACGAATGGTTAAAGACATAGGTACACGTCTACTACTCCCGCTTTCTCTAAACTTTACATCACGGGTAGTTTTAGCATTTATTAGATCCCCGGGTGTAATTATGTTGTAGAGTATCCATAAATCCTCCTCTGTTTCAGGCAGTAACTTAACATAACCTCTCTTCAAATCTTTCTCTATAATCTTCAAAAACATCACCATGTATTAAAGTTTAGATATAAGAGACTCGAATCCCTTAATTAATTAATTGGGGTAATATATTGGAGCTTGAATTCTATTTTCTAGATAATACATATGAAGTTATTGGTAGAGAACCACATATAATTATCTGGGGCATAACAAAAGACGGTAAAAGAATATTATTAAGAGATAAGAGATTCCGGCCATACTTCTACGCAATATTAAAAAACAATGTTAATCCAGAACAAGTAATTAGCAGGGTAAAGCTATCATCTGATCCTTCATCACCAATCATGAACATAGAAGTCGTTGATAAGAGATATTATGGGAGAAAAGTGAAAGCATTGAAAATAACCACTATGATCCCAGAGTATGTTAGGAAGTATCGTGAAAAAATAGCTAAAATACCTGGGATAGAAGAAGTAGTAGAAGCTGATATAAGATTTAGTTTAAGATACATTATAGACCATGATTTAAAACCGTGTGGATGGCATATCGCAGAGGTTAAAGAGGTTCCAAAAAAACCAGGTTATAGAGTTAACGCGGAGTATGAGATAATCGGTGAAATAAAACCATTAAACGATACAACACCACCCAAGGATCTACGTTTATTAGCTTTTGATATAGAAGTTTATAGTAAATCCGGATCACTAAAACCAGCATCCGATCCGGTAATTATTATTGGAGCGATGAATAATTTCAATGAAATAAAACAATTCATCGCAAAAGATCATAATGATAAAGAAGTCATTTCCAATTTTGTTAAGTATGTGAAAGAATATGATCCAGACATTATTGTAGGATATAATTGTGATGGTTTTGATTGGCCGTTTCTCCTAGAGAGATGTAAATACCTAGGTTTAAAACTAGACCTTACACGTAGAGCTGGTTCACAACCGCAAACAAGTACCTATGGACATGTTTCAGTAGCTGGTAGATTAAACTGTGATCTATATAATTTCGCTGAAGAAATACCAGAGGTTAAGATCAAGTCATTAGAGAATATAGCTGATTATCTAGGTGTAATGAAGAAGAGTGAAAGGGTATTAATAGAATTCATTGATTTACCGAGATATTGGGACAATAAAGAGTTACGTGGTAAACTATTACAGTATAATATAGATGATGTAAAATCAACTTATGGTTTAGCAGAGAAATTCTTACCATTCGCAATGCAACTATCAAATATTACCGGGTTACCATTAGATCAAGTGGGAGCAGCTAGTGTCGGTTTTCGTCTAGAATGGTATTTAATGCGTGAAGCATTCAAATATGGAGAATTAGCACCGAATAGAGTTGAAAGACCAGCTCTTAGTTATAAAGGTGCAGTAGTACTTAAACCACGGAAGGGCATACACGAAAATATCGCTGTTCTAGATTTTTCAAGCATGTACCCCAACATAATGATCAAATATAATGTAGGCCCCGATACACTTGTTAGGAATGGGAAGTGTGACCCTGAAAAACACAATATAGCACCAGAGGTAAGACATTGTTTTGAAAAAGAACCACCTGGATTCTTTAAGAAAGTACTAGAAACCCTAATTGAAATGAGGAAGAAAGTTAGAGAAGAAATGAAGAAATATCCGCCAACCTCCCATGAATATAGAGTTTTGAATGAAAGACAAAAAGCTTTAAAAGTATTAGCAAACGCGACGTATGGGTATATGGGATGGGTACATGCTAGATGGTATTGTCGCGAATGTGCAGAAGCAGTAACTGCTTGGGGTAGAGAAACAATTACACGTGCTATAAATATTGCGGAAGAGCTTGGATTGAGAGTTATATATGGAGATACAGACTCTCTCTTCGTTGAATATAAGGAAGATAAGATCAATGAATTGATTAAGAGAATAGAGAAGGAGCTTGGATTCGATATAAAGATTGATAAGATCTATAAGAAAGTGTTCTTCACCGAAGCCAAGAAGAGATATGCAGGGCTATTAGAGGATGGAAGGATAGATATAGTAGGATTTGAAGCTGTACGGGGAGATTGGGCTGAGATAGCTAAGGAGGTTCAAGAAAATATTACAGAGATCTTGTTGAAAAAAGGATCAATAGATGATGCACTAAATTATGTGAGGAGAGTAGTTGAAAAACTAAAGAAACACGAGATCCCATTAGATAAGTTGGTGATATGGAAGACTCTTAGTAAGAGGCTTGAGGAATACGCTACTGAAGCACCCCACGTAACTGCTGCTCGTAAATTATTACGTGCCGGAATAAAAGTTGGTGTTAATGACAAGATCGGGTATGTGATCTTGAAGGGCGCTGGGAAAATCTCCGATAGAGCAGAACCCTACATATTTGTTAAAGATCCTACGAAAATAGATGTTAACTACTATATTGACCACCAGATCATACCAGCTGCTCTCCGTATATTAGGGCATTTTGGAGTAACGGAAGCTCAATTAAAGAGAGTGAGTAGCGTTGGTCAGAAGAGTTTATTTGATTACTTTGGTAAAAAGTAGTTGTTAAAAAGTCGATTTTCAGAACACATCATTATATGTTAAGATCAAGATATCGGGAGGTTTATATATGAGTTTCCCTATTTTGGCACCAATTAACATTTTTATCTTCTTATCCGTTGCTTTATCGACTAATCTTTGAGTAATTATACCATCTAAGATAATAGCATATACTTTACCTGGTTCCACTGTATCTAGGAAAGTAACAAGGTCTCTGACAGGTATCCTCTTCAATGTTTTCCATTCATTATCATATATATGTGCTTCTAGTGTTCCATATAGACTCTTTATATCTTCAATGATCTTCTTAGGGATCATGATCGTCTCCTCGATCTCATATTTCTCCACCAGTGGTTTCTCGATACGTTCACGGGTTTCTCGATGAAGCTTCTCTTGTATTTGAAGAAGTATCTGTGCTTCTTTAACCCCTTGTTTAATCAGGTTTTCAAGATATTCTTTTGTTGGAACAGCTTTCTTCAATACCTCTTCTAACTCCTTATGAGTTAATTCTTCTACCTCCTTTCCCGGCGGCGCTCTAGCTATATAGTCTACTTTTATGTTCCTAAGCACCTCTTTAAGTATAAGATCGCCAGCATGATCGCCGTCTAGAAGAACAAGTATCTCTTTCTTTTTAGAAAGCTCTTTTATAGTCTCTGGAACTTTACGTGCACCACCAAGAGCGACCACGTTATCGTACCCATATCTAAGCATGTTAATAACGTCTGCCCTACCTTCTACGAGTATTATCTTCTTGCTCTTATCTATACCCGGTCCTGCTGGTAGGTTCTCGGGACCATAGCTGATAGGCTCTGGAATCTTTACTTTCTCTTGTAAAGTCTTAAGAATCTCTTTTATATCTGGAACTTTTTCTCTACTCCATTTTTGAAGTATCTCAGATGCTCTTTCAACTATTCTTTTAATCTTCTCTAATCTTACATCAATTATGTCTACCAAAGTGATCTTTGCATCATATGGACCGACTTTTTCTACATTCTCTATCATAGCGATCATTAGCGCTGTCTCCACCCGATCAAGGTTACTCGGTATTAGTATTTCACCAATCGTTTTACCTCCCTGTACCTTAGTGTTTACAATTATTCTACCTACTCTACCTTTATCCTGCAAGGTTCTTAGGTCGAATTGTTCACCAAACAATCCTTCGGTCTGACCAAATATTGCACCAATAATATCGTGTTTCTCAACTATACCATTAACTTCAATCTTAGCTTTAACGAGATACTTAGCCATCCCTTCTCCCCATCTCAATACTTGTTTTTATTCAATGAACAATCTCATCAGCAATATTTATTTTCACTATATAGTGGATATGAGGGTATCAAGTATTTTAAGTATATGATTAAACAATTAGTTTAATTTTTCCTCTAAACATTATCTTGTAATCTTAGCTTTCGATAATATTTCAAGTATAGATCTAGCTTCTTTATCGCTGTTTATCTTATCTCTGATCGGTTGTAGTAGATTTATTAATGCATCTGCTACTGCATTCTTTAAATCTAATGGGTGGATCTCTCCACTACTATATAACTTCTCTAATTCCCTATAGCTATGAACTGTTAATGGTCCACCATATTTTTCCGGTCTATCTATGTAGAGTTTGAATTCCCTATTAGAGAACAATAGGTACCTAGCTATCTCTATTATTGGGTTAAAACTTGTTTCACGTGGTGGACAATATGCTTTTCTAATCTTCCTCTTTATATCATCTGGTGAGTCATGTACAAATATGGCTGTTTCTGGTTTACTCTTACTCATCTTATACTCTGAATAGAACTCATCTATCTCTACATCACTACTCTCCATTCTTTTACCTGGACCTTGTAAACCAGTTATTATTGGCGTATGTATGGCTACTACCTTTTTCCTTCCAATTTTCTCCGCTAGATCCCTAGCTAACATATGTGCTTTCCTCTGATCAGTGCCACCCAACGCTATATCTAGATCAAGATAAAAGATGTCGGTGACTTGCATCAATGGATAGATTAGTTTAGAGAAATCTGTTTCAGCTTCACTACTTTTCCTACCCATAATCGTGAGAGCCCTCTTGATCCTCGCTAGTGATGAGTGTTTAGCTGATTTTATCAATAAACCCCAATACTCTTTATCAGAAACCAGCTCCTCTGCATCCATAAACTTTATCTTCGAGAGATCAATACCTAAACCCTCCATCACCTTCCTCGTGAAACGGGCAGCTTTTCTTATAAGCTCCATGTCACCGCCTAATTTATCATTTATATATGCGTGCCAAGTAGCTTCTAAAATATAGAATTCTGCACCAATATCTATTAAATCCCTAATCTTATTCATCCATATAAGCCAACCAACATGAACTAAACCACTAGGTTCATATCCTATATATCCACGTGGATGTTCATTAGTTTCCAATACTCTCCTAAGATCATCAACTGTAACTATCTCCACAGTATTATGGATAACTCTACTAATCTTCTCCTCAATATCCATACCAGTACACCTCTATATAAAAGAAACAAACCCCCTCTAGGGTGTCCCCCACCCCTAACACTCGTGGTCATCAAAGCCTTGTCCGGCACTCCTCCCACGAGCTCTTATGGTGGGGGCGGGGCTTCCCCGGGGATTGTGTGTTTTAAAAAGCTTGAGAGATTATGGATATGTATATGTTTCTCCCGGTTTTAAGATTACTACTTTTGTATTCGTGGTTGATTCTACTAGTTTCTTAAATTCCTTTGGATCAGCTTTTATGGGTGGGAACGTATTGTAGTGCATTGGTATGGCTATTCGCGGTCTTATTAATTGGACTGCTTTCACTGCTTCACGTATACCCATAGTATAGTGTCCACCTATCGGTAGTAATGCTATGTCTGGATTGTATAGTTCTCCTATGAAGCCCATTTCAGAGAATAACCCAGTATCGCCTGCATGATAAATTGTTACATCTTTTCCACCAAAAACTACTCCAACCGGTACTCCTCTCTGACTACTATGTGTAGCTGGTGTAAATACTATGAATAAATCATCTACGTTCAATCTACCACCAATATTACCGTCAATGGCCTCTATCCCCTGTTCTTTAGCATAACTAGCTAATTCAAATACTCCAACGATCTTAGCTCCAGTAGATCTAGCTAGTTCAATAGCGTTTCCCAAGTGATCACCATGATCATGTGTTACAAATATATAGTCTATTTTCCTACCACTATAATCACTTAGTTTAACTGGACTCAATGGATTCTCTATCCATGGATCAACCAATACATATTTCTCTGAACCATCCAATCCAGTTAATACTATTTCGAAGGCACTATGACCCAAATACTTGATTATAGCCATAATAACCACCTAATAAATAATACAGTTATTTTCAGAAATATATATGTAAACAACTATGAAATAGGGGGAGATAAAGATGGTTTTAAGTGATGAAGAAATCAAGAAATTAAGAGAAGCAGGGAGAATAGCTAAGACCGTTAGAGAAGAAGCGGTTAGAAAAACTAAACCAGGAACAAAGCTCTTAGAACTAGCTGAATATATTGAGAAGAGAATAGAGGAACTAGGTGGAAAACCAGCTTTCCCAGTAAATATTAGTATTAATGAAGAAGCTGCACATTATACGCCAGTTATAGGAGATGGTAAAGTAATTCCAGAAAACTCAGTTGTTAAAATAGATATTGGGGTTCATGTAGACGGTTATATTGCAGATACAGCTACAACAGTCTATTTCAACCCGGTCCACGAAGGATTAGTCGAAGCCTCAAAGAAGGCTTTAGAGAAAGTAATTGATAATCTAAAACCAGGGATCAAAGCAAATGATATTGGGAAAATAGTAGAGGAGACGATCACTAGTCTAGGTTATAAACCAATTAGGAACCTTAGCGGTCATAGTATAGACCGATATATGATCCATAGTGGTAAAAGTATACCAAATTATAACGAGATATTCAGTAGGTGGAGGTTAGTGGATGGAGTATACGCTATAGAACCTTTCGCTACTAATGGAGTAGGTTATGTTAAAGAGAAAAATATTATCACGATATATTCGATCAAGAAGATTAGTAGAATAAGGCTTACATCTAAAGAAAAGAGTTTCCTACAGAATATATGGAATGAAAGAAAAAAGTTACCTTTCACTGAAAGATGGTATAAGAAACTATTTGATAACGTAGAATCACTTAGGAATACATTAACATTAATGATGAAACGTGGAATAATCCATGGTTACCCTCTACTTATAGAGAAATCTGGAGGATTAGTTTCTCAATTTGAACATACAATAATAGTTAGTGGTAGAGAGATAATTATAACAACTGAATAGAGATCCTAATTGTTTTCTAAAGTTATTAAAAATTATTTATGGGGGCTTAACAATAGAATATATTTTTGAGAATCTAGCATAACTTAAAGTTTTAATTGATAGGAGATGAGAATTTTGGATAATATTGATTGGCCTACATTAATTTTTCAAATGATCTGGATTTTCCTATTAATACTACTATTTACTGGTGGTAATCAAAAGATCCAGATGAAACTTTGGAGTATAGATATTAGGAATAAACTTAAGATAATTAGAAAGTATTTAGAAGATGATCAAAGAAAAATAGAGAATTATATGAGAAATCTCGGTATGGATGCTCCGTCAATACTAGTTAAGAGAATAATAAATTATTTCACGATTGAACCAGTAGATATAGAGCCTACTGATATAATTAAGAGAATGGATCATTTAATACAGACTTCAGAGAGAACTATAAAGAAGATCATAGCTGATCAATTGCCGGATGTAGGTGTTTATGAGAGGAGTTTAGTTGAGACCGGCCTTGCCATTATTAGTGTAATTAATTCGATCTATAAAGTTGTTCTACATTATCTACTCACTAGTGAAAAAGAACATAATTGGGTATTACTAATGCAACTACAACTAATAATGCCTCAAATACTACGGTTAGTCGAAACTTACCATGAATCACTTGATCCCTTCCTTCACGGTAAACCTATAGGAGACACTGCTGGAGCATATGTAGCATATAGATTAGTTGAAGAGGGAGAGATAATATCACATAAAATAGTTGAGGATACTAGTATATTTGAGGTTAGATTGGATGATCGTAGAATTTATGTGATAAAAGCTAAGGGTCCGGGGAGTAACGTTGGTAGACCCGGTATAGTCCTTGCACAATTGGTAGAGGAGTTAAAAGGAAACGTTGATCTAGTGATTACAGTTGATGCTGCATTAAAGCTTGAAGGCGAGAAGAGAGGAGAGATAGCGGAGGGCGTTGGTGCGGCTATCGGTGATCCTGGCCCAGAGAAAATAGCTATTGAGAGGGCTACTACAAAATATGGTATTCCTTTAAAAGCTTTAGTTATAAAGATGGGGTTGGATGATGCAATTAATGCTATGAAGAAGGAGATCTACGAAGCATGCGAGAGAACGTATGAGTATGTACGTAAACTAATAAAAGAAATGACAAAACCAAGCTCTACAGTTATAGTTGCTGGAATAGGGAATACTATAGGTGTTCCATAATGATAGATCTCGAAACACTCATAATACTAATAGTAACAGCTACTATAATGTTAATAATACTCACATACCTAGAGTTTAGGAAGAAACCAAAGAAGCCAGAGTATATAACGAAAGAATTATTAGAATGTATAAAATGCAACTATAGGCTAGAACAGGACTTTGAACCAGGAGACTTTATCTCAATGTATAAGAGAAAATGTCCCAGATGCGGGGGATTAATGAAAATAAAAGCTATCTACGCCGTAGAGAAAAGTTTTAAACACCATATATGAATAAAATGATAACGGCCCGACCCGGCCATAGTGGCTGGGTAACACCCGGTCCCATATCGAACCCGGAAGTTAAGCCAGCCACGTTGGGGTTGGCCGTGAGGTCCGAGAGGCCTCGCAGCCGCCCCAAGCTGGGGTCGGGCCATCAAACTAAATAAGTTCCCTCATTAAACTCTTGAGGGGTGAAGCTTAGCCTAGTCAAATCTGTCCTGTAATAGAATAGGTTCTACTGGATTTGTTCTATTAGGGATACAAGTTTCTTAACTAGTAAACCAAAGATAATGATGATGGAAATACGTTTTATGCAACATATCTTGTATACGTAAGTAATCTAGGGATAATCTTATTGTTATTTGCTATTATTACTACTTATTAGCCTTACCAATAGAATAATCAACCATGCTTTCATTTAGCAGCTTTAGCGGATTCGTTAAAAACAAGTTGATCCGAACTCTAAGAAGCCTCACAATAGTCCTAAGCCGGGGTTAGAATGTCTCCACCTATACATTTCTTCTCATAATACCTTAGAAACATTCAATAAAGGTTTTATGGTTAGCTTCTTATATCTAGTGTTGATCCAGAGCTTTGCATTAATGCATTAATTTTTCAATTCAATCCCACATCTTTTCCTTATACACTTCATTTTGTGATCAACGTGTTTGAATAATAAAGTAAAGTTTATTAAATACGTTTTATTAACTATTATTGTCTAGTCTACTTATTTCCGGTGTATATGTATGGTTAGATTTTGTCCTAGATGCGGCGGCCCTATGATGCCTTATAAGATTGAAGGGAAAACTGCTATATTGAAATGTACCCGTTGTGGATACGAGGTTAAAATTGATAGGAATAAAACTCGTGATTATAGGATTAGATTCCAGGTAGAAGCTAATAAGAGAACAGTAACTTCAAAAGCTATAGAAGCTCGTAGATTAGGACTTACACCAGAAGAACGCGAAATGCTTAGAGAATACTATGAAGTATTTCTTGAGTCCTTCCAAGAGGAGGAGGGCGGAGAAGAGTAATTTTTCAGTCAATTCCCAGTTTCTTCATCACAACCTATCTATTCTGTGCCGTCGCCAATCATCATCTACAAATATTCAAAATAGTATTTAGAGAATAATATAAACTACCTCTACATGAAGCACTCTACGAGACAATATTTAATACAGGTGGATATAATGGTTAGAGTGGCTGTTGTTGATCGTGAGTACTGTAAACCCAATAAATGTAACTTAGAATGTATAAGATTCTGTCCAATTAATCGTACAAGACCAGTTAAAGCAATAGAATTGTCCGAAGACTCCAAATACGCAGTTATATATGAGGACATATGTATCGGTTGTGGTATATGTATTAAAAAATGTCCATTCAACGCTATATCAATCGTTAATCTTCCAGATGAACTAGAAAAACTAGTTATTCACAGATATGGAGAAAACATGTTTAAACTCTACAACCTACCAACACCAAGATACGGTAGTATACTAGGTATTATAGGGAGGAACGGTTCTGGAAAAACAACTAGTATAAAGATCTTATCTGGTACGTTAAAACCAAATCTTGGAAGATACAATGACCCTCCTGATTGGGACGAGATCATAAGAGTATTCAGGGGTACAGAGATACAGAACTATTTGAAAAAACTAGCTGATAGAAAGATCAAAAGCGTTGTTAAGATCCAATACATAGAGTATGCACGGAGAGTATTGAAAGGATATGTTGGTGAATTATTAGAGAAAGCAGATGAACGTGGTTTATATAAGGAGGTGATCGATAAGCTTAATTTAAGACATCTATTAAACCGTAAAGTTAGAGAACTTAGTGGTGGTGAACTCCAGAAATTTTTAATAGGAGCTGTTATCGTTAAAGAAGCTGATGCTTATTTCTTCGATGAACCTTGTAGCTACCTCGATGTCCGTGAACGAATACGTGTAGTAGAAGCAATAAAGGAACTAATAGATTATACGAAGAAATACGTTATTGTCGTTGAACATGATCTAATGGTATTAGATTATATAAGCGATCACGTCTCCATTATCTATGGTGAACCCGGAGTATACGGTATAGTATCTAAACCATATGGTGTAAGAACGGGGATAAACAATTATTTAGAAGGATATTTACCAAGTGAAAATATTAGATTTAGAAAAGAACCTATTCATTTCAAGATAAGTGTCTCTCAACAATTTGAGGTCAAGGAAGAATATCCAGTGATTAAATGGACTAAAATAACTAAAACCTATCCCTCCACTGGTTTTAAATTAAGTATCGAGGAAGGAGAAGCTTATCCCGGCTTGATCACTGGTATTATAGGACCAAACGGTATAGGTAAAACAACATTTATTAAAATCCTAGCCGGGGAGCTAGAGCCGGATGAAGGGGGAGTATTGATTTCAGTAGAGAACATAAGCATTAAACCACAAGAAGTATCACCGAACATATTTAATGGAGAAACTGTTGCTAAATGTCTATGTGAAGCTTCACCCGACACGTTGAATCCCACCACTTGGTTATACATAGAGTTGACACGTAAACTCGGATTAAATAGGATGCTAGAAAGAAGAATAGATGAACTTAGTGGTGGTGAATTACAGAAATTAGCTGTTGCAGTAGCTTTAGCTAGACCAGCTGATCTATATTTATTAGATGAACCATCAGCTTATCTCGATGTAGAGGAAAGACTCAGCATAGCTAAGGTTATTAGGAGAATAATTGAAGAAAAACATAAAACAGCTTTTATAGTTGAACATGACTTAATGCTTCAAAACTATGTAAGTGATACTGTAATAGTGTTCTCTGGAGAACCTGGTAGAGAAGGTTATGCTTCAAAACCTCTAAACATTAGAGAGGGATTCAACAAACTCCTCGGTTCACTAGGGATAACGGTCAGAAGGGATTCACAGACTGGAAGACCTAGAGTTAATAAACCTGGTTCTTATCTTGATCGATTACAAAAAAGTCTTAAACAATACTATATGTTAGAACAAACCTAGTTTCTAAAATGATCATTTAAATAAATAAATAAGAACATATATAAGTTTACAATAAATGATACAAACTAATTTTTAAATATTTATTTAAAAATTTATGAAGCCCTCTAAGAGATAATATTTAAAGCACTTGAAGCACTTATTATAAAGATAATGTATAAGAAGATTCTATTGGTGAAAACATATGTCCGAAGAAAAAATAACTCTATCCATAATTAAAGCAGATGTAGGTAGTCTCGCTGGACACCACATGCCGCATCCAGATCAACTAGCAGCAGCAACTAAAGTACTAGCAGAAGCAAAACAAAAAGGAACAATCATAGACTTCTACGTAACACATGTAGGCGATGACATACAGCTTATTATGACTCATAGAAAGGGTGTTGATCATCCGGATATTCATGGGTTGGCTTGGGAGGCTTTTCAAGCAGCCGCTAAGGTTGCTCGTGAGTTGAAATTGTATGCTGCTGGCCAGGATTTGTTGAGTGAGGCTTTTTCTGGTAATGTTAGGGGTTTAGGCCCCGGTGTTGCTGAGATTGAGATGATTGAACGTAAATCTGAAACAGTAATCACTTTCCATGCTGACAAGACTGAACCCGGCGCGTTTAATCTTCCGATCTTTAGGATATTCGCTGATCCATTTAATACTGCTGGATTAGTCATTGATCCTAGGATGCATGAGGGATTTATATTTGAGGTATATGACGTTTTTGAGGGTAAAAGTGTTAAATTGAATTCACCAGAGGAAATGTATGATATACTAGCGCTGATAGGAACTCCCGGCCGTTACGTTATTAGACGTGTTTATAGGAAGAGTGATGGTTTACAAGCAGCTGCTGTAAGTGTTGAGAGACTAAACTTGATCGCGGGTAAGTATGTTGGTAAAGATGATCCGGTAGCTATTGTTAGAGCACAACATGGTTTACCGGCTGTTGGAGAGATACTGGAGGCTTTTGCCTTTCCACACATGGTAGCTGGTTGGATGCGTGGTAGTCACTTCGGGCCATTAATGCCCGTACCACAAAAATACGCTAGAGTAACAAGGTTCGATGGACCACCACGAATAATTGCTTTGGGTTGGAACATTAATAAAGGAAAACTGATCGGTCCAGCCGATCTATTCGATGATGTAGCATTCGATGAAACTAGAAGGCTAGCGCAACAAATTGCAGAGTATATTAGGAGACATGGTCCATTCATGCCTCACCGTCTAGGTCCAGAGGAGATGGAGTATACTACACTACCACAGGTACTCGAGAAATTAAAGGATAGATTCGTGAAAACCGAGGAAGTACATGTTATCAAGAGACATAGTGAAATGCTGTCCGGAACCAAGGAGTAACACGATCTTTTTTACCTTAAATCTTAGCAATAAAAATTGTTTATTGTCTTAGGTGAGTTGATTTGAAACCTATTATTGCAATCAACTATAAAGCTTATTATCCATATAGTTTCGGTGAACACGCTAGACTTATTGCTCAGGAATCTAAACGTATATGGAGAGAAACTGGGATTGAAATCATACTCATACCCCCATATACTGAGCTTAAAACAATACTTGGTATCGTGAAGGATACTGATATTAAAGTTTATGCACAACACGCTGATCCCATAGAACCAGGGGCGCATACAGGTTATGTTCCATTGGAGGAGTTGAAGGAAGCTGGGGTTCATGGAGTATTGATTAACCATAGCGAGCATCGAATGAAATTAGCTGATATAAATTGGTTGATAAATAGAGCTAGGAAACTGGGGTTAAAAACACTTGTATGCGCCGATGTACCGGAGACTGGGGCAGCAGTAGCTATTTTGAAACCAGATATAGTTGCTGTTGAACCACCAGAACTTATAGGTACAGGGATCCCGGTTAGTAAAGCTAAACCGGAGGTGATAACTAATAGTGTCAATTTAATAAGGAAAGTTAACCCAGAGGTAACTATTTTAACAGGAGCAGGTATTAGTAAAGGAGAAGATGTATATGCAGCTATAAAACTTGGTACACATGGAGTATTAGTGGCTTCAGCTATAGTGAAATCATCTAAACCATATGAGATAATAAAAGATATGGCATTAAATGCTATGAAAGCAATGGAATAGGGAATATTTGATTTTATATGGGAGATTATTTTAAATAAACTCTTTTCATAAAACATTAACAAGAGCCGCCGTAGCTCAGCTGGTAGAGCGCCGGCCTCGTAACGGATACGTATCCATGTATCAAACCGAAGTCGAGAAAGCCGGTGGTCGCGGGTTCAAATCCCGCCGGCGGCTTCCCCTGCTTGTCTTTATTTACTAGATTCTCGGTATTCCTTAATAATTTCTTCTACTGGTTTAGGTATTGGTAAAGTGAATATTAAGTATCCTATATACCCTATTATCCCAGCTATAGCTAACATTAATATTAAAACCGTATATCTCATCAATACCTCTGACAACTTAACATCTCCATAAACAATAGTGTCTGGAGCGATCACTAAACCTATAATATAGATCAACGCGATCACTATAGATGAAAGCATAAGTAATATGCCATATACTTTACTAGACACCCATTATTCACCAGACAAACTATAGTTTTAGAAATAATATATACTATAAAACATTAATAACCTCTTTTACCTTAACACCTGGTTTAATCCCTAACTCGATAGCTTTAGATGATGCTTCAACAATCTCTTTATCTAGTAGCTCATCAACAGAACTAACACCCACGACTCTACCAGCAACTAAACCTAGTTTATCAGCGACTTTTATATCTAGATAACCACACATAATAAACCCTCTATTACCACGCAGAACTATTAATGGAGGAGCATTAGGTAACTCTATCTCAACTCCTAATAACTTACTCCCATTAACCTCAACAAGTTTAACATGAACACTAGTGTAGGGGAGAGACATGTTTTTCTCCTCTAGAGCTTTATTAGTTGCTATTTAGAAAATATAACTTATATAGAGTAAATATGTTTAGTTTCGAGGACCCTGCCATGATTGACCCACAACTGCTATTTCTAGTGATAAGTATAGGGTTGTTATTGGTATTCATAGGTATAATATTATTGTTTATAGGTTCAATCAAAGGATCTGGGGAGAAAAGCGTATCAACTGGTGGAGTATTGATCATTGGACCTATCCCAATAATTTTTGGTTCAAACCAGAAGATAGCTCTAGCTATGTTAGTACTAGCAGTAATACTCACTGTATTACTGTTTATCCTATACCTAGGCTTTTTAACCCCTTTTAAAAGGTGGTTTTAATTGAATAGACTAATCTCTATAGGTATTTTACTGTTTTTCATCGGTGTAATAATTATAATTGTAGCCTCTCTCCTATTTTTCTTTATAGCTCCATCTTCTCC
Source organism: Desulfurococcales archaeon ex4484_58 (assembly GCA_002254665.1). GTDB lineage: Archaea > Thermoproteota > Thermoprotei_A > Sulfolobales > Desulfurococcaceae > EX4484-58. The sequence continues at coordinate 20,967 of NJDP01000008.1, forward strand.
CTCGGATAAGAGGGTTGAAGGGGGAGTAGCTGGATGTATAGTCATATTCTTTATACCTATATGTTTTGGTGCAGGTTCACCTAGTATTATACCTCTACTAATAATATTAGCTTTAATCATGGTAGTTATAATGATTATATTTCTACTAATAATACATAGATCACTGTTTTCTGTTATCCAAACTACTAAAAATTTATAAACTTATTCTAATCCATGTATTAATCGAGTAAGGTTTATGGGTGTGATCTATGTTATGGTTTGAGGAGGAATGGGAAGAAGAGTGGGAAGAAGAAGAGTGGGAAGAGGAGGAGTGGGAAGAAGAAGAATGGTAGGTTCTTTATAGTTTTTCGAGAATATTACTAATATTTTTTGATAATATGAGGAGTTCGTTTCTTTCAAAATTTGACTTAAAAGAATATGGAATACATTTCCCTCGATTAACTTTGATTTTATCAAGTATTACAAGGAAGTACTCACTTGATTCATTATATTTTCTAGTTAGAAAATCAATTGTAGTTTTCAACTGATCCATACCCAGTATAAACATTGATAATAATAATCCTTTATTCCTGATCTTGGCAAAACTCTCCTTATATATATAGAAATTAAAAACTCCCTGTATTATTTGTAGGTCTGTTATTATAGCGTTTACTGGTATAAGAGCAGTTATCTTATTTCTACAAATATCTAATATGCTTTGCAGTTCCCATTCTAAAGACGAATATCTTTTTGTACATTTATAGATAGAAAAGAACATTATTTTGTTTAAATAGTGAATAACATATAGACCTTTTCCTAGAGACTCTATCTTGAACAAATAAGCACCTTATTTACTTATCTCTCTCTTCAATCTAATAGCTACTAGATGCGTTATATAACCTGCTATTTGATTCCTTAGCTTCTTTGATGAAACCTCAACTAGTCTACTCACTACTCTCTTATTATGTTCAAAATCCCTCGTAAATAGATCTGGGTATTTCTCTAATAGTTCTTTAGCGGTTCTCTTTACAAGCTTTATCCTAATTTTCCCCATCACACTACACCTTTAATTGTTTACTTATACTAGATTCTATCTAGTATTGTTTTTAGGGATATTTAATCTAACTATTCCATGATCAGAGTTAAATTTATATAGAAGCGGTTTAATGTGTTATTATGGTAGAAACCTCTGAATAACTACTCCTAAACCATTTGAGGTGATTAGTTGTGTCTATAGAACCAATGGGAATACCTGTACTTATATTGAAAGAGGGATCACAGAGAACAGCTGGTAAAGATGCTTTAAGAACCAATATAATGGCTGCTCGTGCGGTCGCTGAAATGATCAAAACGACTTATGGACCTAAAGGTATGGATAAAATGCTTGTTGATGCACTTGGAGATGTAACTATAACTAATGATGGTGCAACTATTCTAGATAAAGCTGAGATCCAGCATCCAGCCGCTAAAATGCTTGTACAAATAGCTAAGAGCCAAGATTATGAAGTAGGAGATGGCACTAAAACTGCAGTAATCATAGCTGGTGAGCTATTGAGACATGCTGAAGAATTGCTTGAGAAAAACATTCATCCAACAATAATTGTTAGTGGTTATAGAAAAGCTATGGAAGAAGCTCTTAGAGTATTAGAGGAAATAGCTGAACCCATAGATATCAATGACGATGAAACCCTAAGAAAAGTAGCTAAGACAGCATTAACTAGTAAGGCAGTACATGATGCACGCGAGTACTTCGCTGATTTGGCTGTTAAAGCAGTTAAACAAATAGTCGAAAGGAGGGGGGATAGATACTATATTGATCTAGATAATATACAGTTGATCAAGAAATATGGTGGGAGCCTACTCGACTCACTACTAGTATACGGTATTGTGCTCGATAAGGAAGTTGTTCATCCGGGTATGCCTAAGAGGGTAGAGAATGCTAAGATAGCATTACTCGATACACCACTCGAGATAGAGAAACCAGAGATAGATGCTGAGATAAGAATATCCGATCCAAGCCAGATCAGGGCATTTTTAGAGCAGGAAGAAGATATATTGAAGAAGATGGTTGAGAAGATTGCTGGTACTGGTGCTAATGTTGTTATTTGTCAGAAGGGTATTGATGAGGTTGCTCAGCATTTCTTAGCTAAGAAGGGTATACTAGCAGTAAGGTTGGAGAAGATAAGATGGTGTTTGTTGAGGGGTGTAAGAATCCTAAAGCAGTAAGTATAGTTATTCGTGGTGGATTAGAAAGATTAGTTGATGAAGCTGAGAGGAGTTTGAGAGACGCATTAGCAGCTGTTGCAGATGCTGTTAAGGATGGCAAAATAGTGGCTGGTGGTGGAGCCGTCGAGATAGAGCTTGTTAAATACTTGAGAAAATATGCTCAGAAAGTTGGTGGTAAAGAACAATTAGCTATTGAAGCATTTGCTAAAGCACTTGAAGGTTTAGTAATGGCTCTTGTTGAGAACGCTGGTTTAGACCCAATTGAGATGATCATGAAACTTCGTGCCGCACATGAAAAAGAGGATGGTAAATGGGTTGGTGTAAACATATTCACCGGTGATCTTGTAAATACATTTGAACTAGGAGTTATCGAACCATTAAGTGTTAAAGCAAACGCTATAAAAGCTGGTACAGAAGCTGCAACCATGGTTTTAAGGATAGACGACTTAATAGCTGCTAGTAAGATTGAGAAACCCGAAGAAAAAGAGACAAAGAAACCAGGTGGAGAAGAAGAAACAGATTAGCTTTTTCTCCACTAAACCTCGATCTTAATAATAATGGGTTTTTTCAGTCCCCGCGTATAGAATATTGCTTCACCAACTTCCAAATATGGAATCATCTTCTGATACTCGAATGGTAGATAGAGAACCTTATTGACAATATCTAGATCAATTGATGATTTTATTGAATGAATGATCTTAGTATTAGTATTTACCATAACATCCTCTAGTAATCTCGAAGGCGATTGTGAGACAATTATTAATCCAACACCAAATTTCCTAGTTTCAGCAAGCATTGTTGAAAGGATCTTTACTGGTTTCTCTTTATTTATAAGATTATGTGCTTCCTCAATAACAAGTAATACTTTGTATTTAATCTTCCTAGAAAAAGCTAGAGATAAGATCTTCTTCAATAAAACCGATACATAGATCTTCCTAACAATTGGATCTTTTATTAATGAAACATCAAATAATAACGTATTACAGTTAAGGGTATCCATTATCTTTACAATAGTCCTATCTGTTTTAACATTAAAGATCTCAATATAATTACTACGCATTAATGGGGAAAGTCTACGTAGTAACGCTAATCTACTTTCTCTCATCCATCCAGAGTCATCAATATAATTCTCTATATGGTGATGAAGAGAATTAAGATCTACTATTCTATCCTTGTACTCCTTTATTATTTTCTCTAAAACATATAATTGAGAGTTTGTTAATTCAAGAGTATCTGAAAGAAGATCTACTGATCCATAAATATCCGATTTATCCAGTACTGGTATAGGGTTTTCATATGGCGATAGATAGCATGGATCCTTAATTAAATCTCTATATTCACCATGCCAATCAATTACAATTGATTTAATCCTAGCTCTCTTCTTATTTAATTCGTTAATTATCTTTGATGCTGTAAACGTCTTACCTGATCCAGTAGAGCCTATGATTAATATATGGTGAAACATGTTATTAATTGAAAGCTTGGCTTTTGATGGTGGTATAGCGTTTATTACTTCACCTAATTCAATGTATTCACCATCTATTTTCTCTATAACATCCTGTAGTGGATAGGAGAGTATGGGTGGAATGAACCGTGGAACTATTAATCCTATACCTTCTTTCTTTATTCGAAAAAATTTCTAGACAATGGTATTGGTAAGGCTTCTTTAGATTTAATGCTCTTAACTGGTTTTACAACAATTGATTTAAAACCTGACTCGATAAAACCCATTATTATCTCTAATTCACGTTCTATTTTATCACGTTCGCGTCCACCCAAAATTATATATCCATTCACCTCATTTTTCTTAACAAATGTCAATGTATAGTATGAGATATCTCTATTGAGACTTGCCCTATGTTTTATGAATTCACCTAATCTTCTAAGTTCATCCTCAACTATAGCTATATCTACATCTGCTATCCTGTAGAGTCTGAGATGATAGTAGTACATGGTGTTAACCCATTAAATAGAGAGGAGGGTATAAAAGTTGTTGTATAGGTAAAAACTTATTAACTAGTTCTAGATATCCCGATATAAAGTTCATCCATAACATTGAATTTTATTGGTTTTTCAAGTCCTTTCAATACAAACAAAAATCCACCAATCGATATGATTACACGATATTTCTTATCAAACTTCGTAATTGAAACTACATGCCCCTTACCACAGAATTCATTCTCCATACATTCACTCTTATCATTTGTAAGAACCACTTTCATCTCCTCTCCATTCACTATCTTCATAACATCTTCATGCATTTCTATAACAATAGTGTATTCACCACATTTACTATGAACTCTATAAACCCCTGGTAACCTTAGTTCCTCAATATTCTCGACAACACACTTATAATTATACATGTTAACATCACCTATCTAGACTAAAATCCTTATGGTTAATAAAAACAATTTTTATAGAGCAATTCCAATATATCTCTCTATCAAAATAATATCTTTATCGAATTGAGGTGAACAATCAATGTCAATAGTTGATGCATCAAGGAGGTTAACAGCTGAATTAACCGGATTGATCGATAGAAAAGTAAAAATAATATTAGCTGATGGTAGAACTTATGAAGGAATATTAATTGGATTCGACCACCCAACACTTAATGTATTACTGGAAAACGCAATAGATAATAATGGCGTAAAATATCCGAAAGTGATCATTAAAGGAGAACGAATATCCGAGATACTCGCAACAGAGATACCATTATTTGATCCAGAGGAGTTCAAAGAATACATTATACGTGAAATGAAGTTACCAGAACACTTAGTTAAGGTGATACCAGAAGCTCGAGCAGTAATTGTTCAGGGTAGATACCGTGTCTCAGAGAAAGGGGTTGAAGGGACGGGGCCGATGGCTGAAACATTATATGAATTCTTTAAACGATACATTGAAGAGAGGAAGAAGGTTCTACAGGGTTAAAAACTGTTGGAATACTATGATCCAAGAGATTACGATTTAGCTGGTAGAATAGCTAAATTAAAAACTCTACACGGAACATTAGAAACTCCATACTTATTCCCAGTAATAGATCCTATTAGACAATCCCCCGATTTAGAGACTATTAAGAACATAGGTTTTACCGCATTCATAACAAACGCCTATCTATTATATAAGAGAAACCGTGGAATGATAAGAGATATACACGACTATTTCTCATGGAAAAACACTATAATGACTGATTCTGGTGGATATCAAATACTCTTATATGGTAATATAGAAATCGATAATAAAACAATTGTTGAATACCAGAAAAACATAGGGGTAGATATAGGGGTAATACTAGATATACCTACAGGATCAAAAGATACATGGAACGAAGCATTCAGCTCAATAAATGAAACATATAGGCGGGCATGGGAAGCTCTACCCTCTATAATGGACTCTAGACAACTATGGGTATATCCTATTCAAGGTGCGCCATACCTAGATCTCTTAGTTTATTCAGCAAAGAAATCCTGGAGATTACCATACCATATATACGCCTTAGGATCGCCGACGCTCTATCTCGAGAAATACGATTATGATAGAATACTTGAATTCACAATTATTACGAGAACAAATATTCCACCATATAAACCCCTTCATGTATTTGGAGTAGGTCATCCAATGATCATTCCATTCCTAGTAGCTGTTGGTGCTGATCTCTTTGATTCAGCTAGCTATATACTCTATGCTAGGGATGAGAGATTAATGTTTGATTGGGGGACCCGTAGCTTAAGGGAATTAACATATCTACCATGCGAATGCCCTATTTGTTCAAAGTATAGCGTTGAGGAATTATTTGAGCTAGATAAAAGTAAGAGGATCAAATTGATCGCTATACATAATTTATATGTTTTAATGAGGGAGTTGAAGAGAGTTAAACAAGCAATTAGAGAAGGGAGACTCTGGGAATACATATCACATCGTAGTAGAGTACACCCCAGTTTGAGAAAAGCATTCAAAACACTATTGAAGTATAGAGTGTTTTTAGAGAAATATAATCCAGAAACGAAAACACCTACACATGCACTATTATTAATTGATCAAGACTCTATATTAAATCCTAGACTTAAAAAGATAAGAGAAAAAACAACTAAACTTATTCTAAGTAGTAAGGATCAAAAAATATTATTAATACCAGCTATAGAGAAACCATTCAATCAAAACAAGATCTATATAGAAATAATTGAAAAGTATAGAGATTACAAAATATATTTCTATCACCCATACCTCGGTCTATTCCCACCAGAACTCTCCAACACTTACCCTTATTTTCAACATGAAATAGGAGAGTATACTGTAAATGAGGAGATAATAAAAGAGATTATTGAAACCTTAGGGAAAAAGAAACCAAGCATACTCCTAGTCGTATCCACACATATACCGGGATATCAGAATATAGTTAGAGAGATCATTAGAAGATTAAGTGATAAAATTAATGTCAAGATATTAGACATGCATTGAAAAACCTCTACGTTCGGGTTTTATTTCTCCTTTAATAGTTTTCATAAGCTTTCTCTTCTCCTCCTCAATAGCCTCGATCATATCTGCTTCTTCTAATAGCTTCTTAGTATTTATCTCGATGCCTAAAATTTTAGCTATTACATTAACCGCTACAGCACTTGCACGAGGATCAGGTCTATATGGTTCCGTGTAAACAAGAATAGTTATTCCAGGGATTTTATTAGCGTTGAAAAACATCATTGTAAGAGCTAAGGGTCCAACCACGTATTTCTCACATAGTTTAGGAGCATCAAGTTCTAGGGTACAACCATTTATCGGTATCCACCTATACTTCTCTTTCATGTCTTCTTTTAAACTAGAATCTAAACCCCCCACTAGGAATACTGTTGATACCTTATTTCTTTTTAACCATAAACTCAAATACTCAGCATAACTCGTTCTCTCTCTTACATGTGGTATAGCGTGATTCACTAATACCATGATCTTCTTATCTTTTACTAAACCATAGTAGAGTTCAAAAGGATAACTTAAACCATGCTGTTCAGTATAGAAAGTTGTTTCTGGCATATATCTTGTCTTAATGAATCCTATACGTTTAAGACTTAACTCATAAGCTATATGCTTCGATGTAAGATAACCAACTAAACCAAATCCCTGATACCCAGTTATAAAATATGAACCATTAATATCTACGTCTTTATATTCGTCAAATAAATATACACTAATGTTAGACAAGAACGATCACCTAAAGACCCCGATCCCTTCACGAACCCTTACAGCTTCACCCCAACTATGAT
>NJDP01000001.1 GCA_002254665.1 Desulfurococcales archaeon ex4484_58
TATTGGTTTTTGAATACGATAAAGAAAAGAATAATTTGAGGATCGGGTTTAGGAATAAGAAGACTGGTGTTGAGAGGAGCTTCTATGTAGAGGCTAGAAGTGGTGTTAGTGAGTCGATCGAGGAGCTAAAAATAGATCTAAGTGTTACGGCTAGATTTGTAGCTGATGATTATAAACAGATTATTAGGGATCTTAAGGTTATTGGTGAAGAAGCTATATTCCATTATAAGGATGGAAAGTTATACATATATTCACATTCACAACAGAAAGAGTATCGTGGAGAGTTTAGTGAGGGTAATCCATTAACCTATTTATCATCAACAGTCGATGAGGCAAAATCTATCTATAGTGTTAGCTTATTAGAAGCAACATTGAAGCCTATACAAGCATCTAAGTACGTGACTTTTTCATTTGATACAGATAAACCAGCAAAGATAGAGTTTGAGATAACAGAAGGAGGATATATGACTTATTGGATAGTTCCACGTGTTGAAGCGTAAATCTAGGTTTTCTCTAACTTAGATAAGAGTTCTTCCATCAACTTCTTCTTTTCATCAGGTATAGGTTTGGGAGTAACTGGTTTCTCGAATTCAAATCTCCAAACTGGTTTAGGGCACTTGTTTCTCACCGGACACGATATACAACAGTAGACACATACCATGACATCAGGGTTAAGTGTACATTGGCGTGTAGAATGGTATCTTCCACATAAACTACATTGCTCCCAGTAGATAGTCAATTAATTCACCCCTACACTATGGTTATTAAGGATTTATAGTTATTTAAGTATGTGTCCAACCGATGAGACACGGTATCCGCGGCAGGGGACAATATCTAATCCCCTGCTGTGTAGCCCGTGTTGAGGGATGCGGAACTTTACGTATATCCATGTCTTGCTATAGTTTCACTATCTATGATTGAGGAGTGGTTGATTTCAGTGTTTATTACTATATACTTACATGTATAATTAATGTTTACATGTATATACTTATATTCTCTAATACGTATCTATACATACCTGGGTGTTTCTGGAAATGCTATATGAGATAATATTCTATGGTCGTGGAGGCCAAGGTGGAGTAACCGCTGCTAATATACTGGTATATGCTGCTATGTATCAGGGACTGTATGCTCAGGGATTTCCATTCTTCGGTGCTGAGAGGAGAGGAGCTCCAGTTAGAGCGTTTGCTAGGATTAGTGATAAACCTATATTGAGGCATGGTATGTTTAATGATACTGATATACTGGTTATACTGGATCATAAATTAGCTGAAATGGATATTTTGAAACAAGTACATGTACGTGATAATGGATTAGTGGTATTGAATGCACCGGATAACTATAGGGTGAAACTTGAAAGATTTAGTATCGGCGATAATGTTAAGTTCTATAGAGTAGATGCTACTAGGATTGCTATTGAGAATAAATTAGTAGTTGCTGGTTGGCCTGTTGTAAACACTAGTATGTTAGGAGCATTATCAAAGGCTTCTGGAATAGTGAGTATTGATAATATAGTAAAAGCTATTAAATCGTATTTTAAAGGTAGGATAGGTGAAATAAACGCTGTAGCTGCTAAGCAAGCTTATGAAAAAACTATTCTCTTAGAGGAGGTGTAGATTAGATGGGTAAAGATAAACTTGTTATAGAGAAACCATTATATGATCGTCTCCCCATAGCTAAACCCATGGTTGGAGTAGCAGGGAAAACCGGTTTATGGCGTGTAGAGAAACCAGTTGTAAATAATAGTAAATGTACACGGTGCTTCTTATGCGAGATATATTGTCCGGTAAACGTTATACGTGTAGAACCAGAGACTGGTGTTGAGATCGATTATGATTACTGTAAAGGTTGTGGTATATGTGCTGATGTCTGTCCAGTAAATGCTATAGAGATGAAACCAGAGTAGAGGAGGGGAGTGGTATGGGTGAAAAACTAGTTTTAACAGGTAACTATGCAGTAGCTTATGCAGCTAAACTAGCGCGTGTAGATATAGTAGCTGCTTACCCAATAACACCACAAACAACAATTGTCGAGAAAATAGCTGAACTAATAGAATCCGGTGAAATGGACGCAATAATGATCAACGTAGAATCCGAACACTCCGCACTAGCAGCAACATTCGGCGCAGCAGTAGCAGGAGCACGAGTACTAACAGCAACAAGCAGCCACGGACTAATGTACATGCACGAATACCTACACTGGACATCAAGAGCACGCATACCCGTAGTTCTAGCCCTAGTAACAAGGACCCTGGCGCCAGGGTGGAACATATGGTCCTCGCACGATGACTTCTACGGACAACGTGACACGGGCTGGATTCTGAGCTTTGCTCTTGATAATCAAGAAGTCTTAGACACGACTATTCAGGCGTTTAAGATTAGTGAGGATCCTAGGGTTTATTTGCCTGTGCTTGTTGCCTTGGATGCGTTTATACTTAGTCATACGAGTATGCCTGTTGAGCTTCCAGACGAAAAACAGGTTGCTGAGTGGCTTGGTCCACGTAGACAGGGGTACGTGGTCGATGGAAGAGAACTGTTAGCTATTGGTAATCTTACCTGGCCAGAAGATACTGAGGAAATGGTTATGGATCTATGGAGGGCCATGGAAGAGTCTTATAACGTGATTAAAGAAGTTGATCGGGAGTATGGTAAGTTGTTTGGAAGAAGCTATGGTGGTTTGATCCAGTGTATTAATTGTAGTGATGCTAAATATTTAGCGGTAGCCATGGGTGCATGGTCTGGTGATTTAATGGAAGCTGTAAACATGCTTCGCGAGGAGGGCTATTCTATAGGTGTATTACGCGTTAGATTCTATCGTCCATTTCCACATAGAGATATATGGGAATACGCACGTGGTGTTAAAGGATTAATTGTATATGATCGAGCGATCAGCTTTGGTGCATGGGGGCAACTATATACTGATACAGTAGCTGGACTCTATCAATATACAACTAAACTACCAATCATAAGTAACGTAATAGCTGGTGTGGGTGGTGTAAATGTTACTGCGGAGGAGTTCTATGAGTTAACTAAGAATTTCATAGAGAAGATCGAGGGTGGAGAGGAACCTCCACGTATTACATGGTATCATAGGAGGTGATCTATATGAGTAGACCTAAACCACCCCTACCCTATAATATGAGAGAGGTTTTACAGCCTGGAGACGCTGCTTGTCCGGGATGTCCTATACCAATGGCTTGGAAAGTATTATCAGCTGTGTTTGGAGAGAAAATGATCTTGGTTATACCAGCTTGTTGTTCATCAGTTGTTGTAGGGCCTTATCCCGGTAATGCTTTGAAAGCTAGTATTATACATGTAGCTTTTGCATCTGCAGCTGCAGTGGCTTCTGGTGTTGCTGAAGCATTAAAGAGGAGGGGGATCAATGATGTACAGGTTATTGCGTGGGCTGGTGATGGTGGTACAGCAGATATTGGTATGGCTTCGTTGAGCGGCGCCGCTGAGCGTAATCATGACTTCATCTATATAATGTATGATAATGAAGCATATATGAATACTGGTATTCAGAGGAGTGGAGCTACACCTTATGGTGCGTGGACTACTACAACACCTATTATAGGTAAGACTGAGCATAAGAAGGATGTTGCGAGGATAATGATTGCTCATAACGTACCATATGTTGCAACAGCTAGCGTAGGTTATCCGCATGATCTCTATGCAAAGCTACAGAGAGCTAAGAAGATTAGAGGATTCAAGTTTATCCATCTACACGCACCATGCCCCGTTGGTTGGAGATTTGATCCGAGATACACTGTTAGAATAGCTAAATTAGCCGTAGAAACTGGGTTGTGGATACTCTATGAATACTATGATGGAAAAATACATTTATCTGGTGCTAGTAGACCATACATAGACCCAGCTAGGAGGAAACCTATAGAAGAATACCTTAAGTATCAAGGTAGATTTAGAAACATTACACCAGAGAAGATAGAAGAGATCAAAAGATACGTAGAAATGAATTGGAATTGGATTAAGAAACACATGTAGTTTTTTAACCTAATTCTATCCACCATAGATTTTACTCAATACTATTATAGCTATTGTAAACGCTAATGAAAGTATAACTAGTGTATATGGTTTCATTTTAATACCAACATCTGCTTCTTCATAGAATCGGACAAGACCAGCTGCTGTAAAGGGGCCAGGAGCTTTTTCTTTCTTACCCTTACCCTTACTTCTCCTCTTAGCCTTCTTAACCATTATAACCACCGTTTCACAACTATTATCTGGTATTTATATATTATATGTTATAAGAGTTTCTATGAATGGTGTTGCTCGACATGAATATCAGGGAAGCTCAAGAGATTATACGTAGAAAATACTATGAGAGGGATCATGGTAGAGGATTATTCGCGACTTTCACATGGTTTACGGAGGAGGTAGGCGAGCTAGCAGAGGCAATATTATCTATGAACAGAGAGTCTCAGGAAGAAGAATTAGCAGATGTTTTTGCATGGTTATTGAGTATAGCTAATCTCCTAGAAATTGATCTCGAGGAATCATTTAAGAAGAAATATGTTGATTGAATCTCGATAACTATTTTTTAATAACTTTAATTATATTAGGCAAGAGCTCTGGTTTTTCCTCGACAATCGTACCAGTTACTATTATATCTGCTCCACTACCCACTATATCTCTTGCTACTTCAACGCTTCTTATACCACCACCAACTATTACTGTTAAACTAGTATGTTGTTTTATTAATTTAGGGAAAATAGGGGGTACTGGTTTACTCGATCCACTTCCAGCTTCTAGATAAATATACTTCATACCAAGCATTTCAGCCGCCCATCCATAAGCTAATATTATCTCTGGTTTAGTTATTGGTATTGGATATATTCTCCCAATATGTGCAACCGCTGTCTCATTATAAAATACTACATAACCTGTAGGTAGGGTTTCTAAACCATATTTTTTAATCAGGGGAGCAGCAGCGATCTGAGCCTCTATCAGATAATACGTGTCTAAACTATTCATCAAAACCATGTAGAGTATAGCGTCAGCATATCTAGTTATACAGTTGAGATTACCAGGAAAAACAATGACTGGCAATCCAGTCTTCTTTAAAACCTTAGCTACTTCATCAGCTTCATCCGGAGTAACTCCTAAACTTCCACCTATTAAGAACGCATCCGTTCCGTAACCAGCTAACTCATTAGCGAATTTCTCGAGTTTTCCGAGATCGCCTACTTTATCAGGGTCTATTAAGGTGAAATGTAGTTTTTCACCATTAGAAACTTTACTTGATAAATATTCATGAACTCTCCCCAACTACTTCACCAGCTTCACTAATCTTTCTAAATTCTACCTCTATGTCTCCAGCTTCATATCTATCAAGGAATTTAGCGTATACATCTACATTCTCATATATATCTGGAACTTGCATTTCAGCGTATAAACCACATGTTCCACAAGTAATCTTAGCTAATTTAAACCCCGGAACATTTATTTTATCGAATTTAATTGTTAAAGTCTTCATACTACAATGTGGACACTGGAATATGTCCGGTATTTTCTTGATCCTCTTAACAACCTTCTTATACTTCTTCCTCCTCCTACCCATAACGATCACCCCCTCTCTTCTCTAACATATAGTAGTTTTCGTAATGTAGGACTTATATTCATATCTAGTATTTCATTAATAATCTTATATAATAAGCTCGGTTCACTTATCTCCACTACTCTATAATTACTAGTTTTCTCGGATAACTCTTGTATCAATAAGTGTTTACAAACAAGTTTCTTCTTCCTACTCATAACATTTATTAAGAATTCTTTACAGCTACAATAGGTTCTTGGAACTATTATATGATCATATCTAGTACCTATATAGAACCATATATTTGTGTCTCCTCTATAGAAAAGTAGTCTAGGCTTAATCATCTTCTTTAATAAAGCTTGAGATTTAACCACTCTATCTAGAGATGACGGATCGGATAATGCTTTTAAAACATATTCATATGTATCCTTAACACTCACTCTCTAAAACCTCTACGTGAATAGATCTTAACTAACCCGGGAAAAGGACCACTAATCAGGAGATGATCTACTAACTCATTGGGAAAAACACCGGTTTCAACAACACCCTTGATCCCCTTAAGGACTTGATCTATTTTCTTTGGTTCACCTATAATATTTAGTTTTAGATCCACAATATAGTTTCCACCATCCGTTAATACTGGTCCATCACGTACTTTCCCATATCGAATTTTTGGTTGAAAACCTAGTTTTGAAACTCTCTCAACAACCTCTTCTAGAAAGTCTGGTTTAACTTCTATAGGGACTAGCTTTAGGTACAAGTATGTCCTATTATTGAATTTAGTATAATCACCTATGTATATACGTAGTTTACTTCTACTAGCTAGTTTCTTCTCCCAATTAAATGCTCCACCTCTACCCTTAACTAGATCAAGATTGATACTTGCTTCATCAAATCCATCAATATAGAAATCCAATAGATCATTGCCTAGTTCGTTTACAGTATATGATTCAACACCATATCTACGTAGGAAATAGTAGGTGTCAAGACTCGATACAAATAATTCTCTACCACGATAAAGATCGTTTTTAATAAATAATTTTATAAAGTACTTAACAGTAGAACCGGTACCTAAACCTATCCTCTCCATATTCTCTAGTAAACCACGAAATAAATAGAAAGCATAAAATCCAACTAACTCTTTAAAACACTCCAAATCTCAGACCACCTATTTAAATGGGCCCGCGGGGATTTGAACCCCGGGTCACGGGGAATCCCGACCTCTCCCTCTATAGAGGCCCCGAACCCCGCATCCTAGCCAGGCTAGACTACGGGCCCTCCTCTAATTCTATTATTGTTTTTTGAAACTACTTTATTAACTATTCTTCTCTAGATTCTATTTCATGATCTTTACTAGATTTTCGTGAAATGGTGGTAGTACTACTCCTTTCTCAGTTATTATTCCAGATACTAGGTCTGGATCAGTTATATCAAATGCATAGTTTAATGCTGGGGTATTTTCTGGTACAATATATGTGTTACGTATTCTCCTTACTTCATCGGGGTTTCTCTCCTCAATAACTACCTCATCTATAGTTGATAATAGGTCAATCGTGCTTGTCGGCGCTGCTACATAAAATGGTATATTATTTCTCTTAGCTGCTAAAGCTATCATGTATGTTCCAATCTTATTTATAACGTATCCTTCACGTGTAACTCTATCAGCACCCACAATCACTAGATCAACTATTTTCTTCCTAATAATATATCCAGCCATGTTATCAGTTATCAGAGTAACTGGAATACCCTCTTCTAGAAGCTCCCAAACAGTTAATCTAGCGCCTTGTAAGACAGGGCGGGTTTCAGTAGCTATTACACGTATATTCTTGCCTTGATACCAAGCTATCCTAACAATAGCTAATGCTGTACCATAACCGGCTGTAGCTAATGCTCCCGCGTTACAGTGTGTCATTATAGTTGCATTATCTGGTATCAACTCTGCACCATACTCTCCTATTTTAATATTAGCCTCTAGATCCTCGTTCAAAATACTTAATGCTTCTTTTTCAATCTCTTCTACCGCTTCTGAAGGCTTTAGCCTGGACTCTCTAGAATTAACTATTATCTTCTTTAATCTATCTAATGCCCAGAATAAATTATGTGCTGTAGGTCTAGTCCTCCATAATCTATCAATAGCTTTCATTAACTCCGAATAAAAATCTCTTACCTCCATACTCAATAATTTATAGGAATAAGCAGCTAAAGCTAGAGCTGCAGATACACCTATAGCTGGTGCACCACGGATCTCCATATCTACTATAGCTTTAGCAACTCTCTCGACATCATCACTACATATAACCTCTTTCTCGAAGGGAAGCTTTAATGTATTTATCCAACAAACCCTCTTCTCTCCTTCATCCCACCATACAGCTTTAACTTTCAATGGATACTTTAAACCAGACACAACTATACACCTCAACTACTTCACTATAAATAGTTAGGTGTTAGAAAAATAAATAGTGATAATATTAAGATATTTAAACGATACTTTATTGATAGTAGAAGATACGGTGCTATATAATGCCTATGAAATACACGGTATTCTTTGATAAAGAAAAATGTCGCGGATACGTAGCAAGCAATGAACAAGCAAATGATCTTGAGAAAAGATGGTATGGTAGACGTGAAGCTGGGAAATTATCTCTAGATATAGTAGAGCTAGCCTACCTACTCTTAAGAAAACAACTAGTAATAATGGATCTAAAAAAGATCGAGGATCTTAATTCTTTCCTAAACAACTATTATTTTTGTCTAGAAGAGTTCTTTTGGCCTAGACTAATAGTTTACAAGGATCTAAGGGATCGAGGTAGAAGAGTTAAGGTTTTAGATCAAGACAAGTTTATTGTTAAAGATAAGTATGGAGATTTAAGGTTAGTGGTTGTATTAGAAGAAGGTTCTATGAGAAGGATCACAAGTATATCGGAGCATATAGATAAGGCTATGGATAACAATCTCAAACTAGTCTATGCTATAGTTAGTCTTCAGGGAGACCTTACATACTATGAAGTAACGAAGATCAAGCCTAAGAGGGACTAGGTATTGAAAGAATATCTACAACCACCACGTGGTATGAGAGATATTATAGGTAGGGAAGCTGAACTATACGAGTATTTGATCGGAGAGTTTAAGAGAATAGCTAGACTACATGGATACAAACCGGTAATACCACCTACTGTAGAGTTTTATAAATTATTTGAAGCCAAAAGCGGCGAGGAAATCAAGAGATCAATGTATGTATTCAAAGATAAAGCTGGTAGAGTATTAGCTTTAAGACCCGAGGTAACAGCTAGTATTACAAGAATATATATTAGGAAACTACGTGGTGAAGTGAAACCTATTAAATTATACTATGTAACGCAGTGTTTTAGATACGAAGAACCACAACATGGGAGATACCGTGAGTTTTGGCAGCTAGGACTAGAGGTTATAGGTGATCAATCGATCGTTGCCGATGTAGAAACCGCATATACAGCTTCACATTTCCTTGAAGAGGTAGGTATTAAACACTACTATATAGTTAACAACATCTCTATATATAGAACATTTATGGATCTCTATGGAGTTGATCAAAATACTCAAGACTATATACTCCACCTTATAGATAAGAGAGAAATAGATAAGGCATTAAATATTTTTAAATCATTAAACCCTGAACTTTATGAATTATTTTCAAAACTATTAGTTTCAGATCTAAAGGAGCTAGAGTATATAATAGATGAGTATAAAGGAGTACTTAGAGAGAAATATGATTTTATTTTAAACGAATATTCTAAGTTAAGGAAATTTATTGAACTACTCAATAACATGGGTTATACTGCAAAGTATGAACCACTACTTGTACGTGGATTAGCGTATTATACGGGTTTGATCTACGAATATAAAGCAGTGAATAACAAACTAAAGATAAGCTTTGGTGGTGGAGGGAGATATGATGGATTAACAACTGTTTATGGCGCACCATATGAATATTCAACAGGGTTAGCGTTAGGTCTTGATCGTATAGCTCTCCTCATAGATAATGTGATGGATAGAATAAGTAGGAGTGTTGATGTACTAATTGTTTTAAGGGAAGAAGTTCCGTTAAAGTATGGATTCAATATAGTTAAGTCGTTGAATGAACATGGAATATCTACATGGATAATAGTAACCGATAGGATTGGGAAAGCATTAAGTATAGCTGATCGTCGCGGAATAGGATATGCTATAATAATTGGTGGAAGGGAATATAGTGAAAATAAAGCTACTATTAAGGATCTAGAGAACGGTGAACAAGTTAGTTTAGAGCTGAATAAATTAATAAGTTATTTTATAGAGAGAATATTTAAGACCTATAACATAAAGTCTCCTTAGATAAATCTTTGACTAGTTGTTTCGAGGTGATCGTTTATGAAGATAAACATTGAGAAAATAAGTGAGTATGAATGGAGAATACCTAAAGGAACAAAACCATGTATGAAGACAGATGCTATAGTATTTGCTGATGAAGTATTACTTGAGAAGATGAAGACAGATCTAACCCTCGTACAAGCAGCAAATGTTGCTTGTTTACCCGGAATACAATTAAACGCTTACGTAATGCCGGATGGTCATCAAGGCTATGGATTCCCAATAGGAGGAGTAGCTGGGTTCGATGTAGAAGAAGGAGTTATAAGTCCTGGAGGAGTTGGCTACGATATTAATTGTGGAGTCCGTGTACTGAGAACTGATCTAGATGAAGAGGATGTTAGGCCTAGATTGAAAGAGCTTGTTGCAGAGCTTTTTAGGAATGTACCGAGTGGTGTAGGTGCTACTGGTAAGTTACGTTTGAGTATTGAGGAATTAAATGAAGTCCTTGATCGTGGTGTTGAATGGGCTGTTGAGAAAGGTTTTGGTTGGGAAGAAGACCTTGAATACATAGAGGAACGCGGGAGCTGGAAACAAGCAGATTCTTCAAAAGTTAGTAGAACAGCGAAACAAAGAGGAAGAAATCAATTAGGAACACTTGGAGCTGGAAATCATTTCTTAGAGATCCAAGTTGTTGATAAAATATATGATCCAGGAGTCGCCAAGGTTATGGGTGTTACTCATGAAGGTCAAGTTACTGTTATGATCCATACTGGTAGTAGAGGTTTAGGTCATCAAGTCGCTAGTGACTATTTAATGGTTATGGAGCGAGCTATGAGGAGGTATGGTATTCATCCACCTGATCGCGAGCTTGCTAGTTTACCATTCAAGTCTCCAGAAGCACAAAACTATTTCCACGCAATGGCTGCTGCAGCTAATTTTGCTTGGACTAATAGACATATAATAATGCATTGGGTTCGTGAAAGCTTTAAGAATGTTTTTCATAAAAACCCGGAAGACCTAGGTATTAAGCTGATCTACGACGTAGCACATAACATTGCTAAGATCGAGGAACACGTTGTAAATGGTAAGAAATACAAAGTAGTTGTTCACCGTAAAGGAGCCACTCGTGCATTCCCGCCCGGACACCCAGAGATCCCGAGTAAATATCGTAGTATCGGCCAACCAGTATTAATACCGGGTAGTATGGGTACTGCAAGTTATATATTGGTTGGTGTAAAAGAGGGAGCTAGAACATTCTATTCAGCACCACACGGTGCTGGGAGACAAGCTTCTCGTGGAGAAGCTATTAGGAGATATAATCCGAATAGAGTTGTTGATGAATTAGCACGTAAAGGAATAGTACTACGTGCAGCTACACGTAGAGTTATTAGTGAAGAAGCACCACAAGCATATAAAGATGTTGATCGAGTAGTGTTGGTTGCTCATAAAGTTCATATTGGGAAACTAGTTGTTAGACTACGACCAATAGGTGTTGTGAAGGGCTAGAAGAAAAAGAAGATCATTATAGATGATAGGAGTAATAAGAGATACCCAACCATAGACCTAAACCAATAACCTCTACTAACAACCCCCGCAATAACTATTGATTCAAACAAAGATATATACGCAATATTTTTTATAAACAAACCATCAACATTAAACATAAACATTGAACCATCTACTCTACTAAACAATCTATACATAACATATACAACGATCAATAGAAACAATACATATAAATAATATATCCTACCTCTCTCCTCCAACGTTCTCCTTAAACCCTTAATACCCTCAACAATACCCAATACATACCCCAAATAACCACCACCACCCCTACTATACTCTATAGGCGCTAAAGTTAAACTTAAAACCCTCGAAGATAAAACTGGTAGTTTAAGAGACTTAACAATCTCAATAGGTTTAAGACCAAGCTTCAATAAATCAACTATACGAGAAACAGGATCGCCATACCTGTCACCAACCCTGATCAAAGCATAATCGATCGATACACCCTGCCGAGTCTCTGAATACAAATCTTCAAGCAATATAATAAACTTATTCTCAACACTAACAATATACCTAGTCATAAACAGTAATACAAGACCAATAAGTAGCACTATAATCAAGTGGACAACCCAAAACATATCACCCAACAAAACAATAACTGGTGAACCAGCTAGAAGAGCTAGTGTAGCAGTAAATACAATGTTATCATAAGTTACCATTGCAAGACTCAATAACTTTAAAGCTACCAAGAAAGAAGCTATAGATAATCCAATAATAAAAAACAATACTAGATATGGAGGGAAAAATGTGAATGGCAGTATAGAATATACAACGATACCCAACAATAAAATCATATATGCTTCAAACAAGTTATCTAAAAAACCAATATAACTATTGATCCTATTCTTCAAACTGTTAAATTCATCTCTAAGAAAAGATTCAACGTATCTTAAAGTATCATTGGTCGAGATCAAAACTTCACTATAACCCCTAAAAAACTCTCTAACTCTATCACTAGGTATCCTATCAGCTAACTTCCTTAAACAAGTATAGGGGTCGGGATTTATCTTTGATAAAAAAATATAGTCACGAGCCAAGACATTATAACTACTGGGTAATACTAATCTTCTATTAAAAGCTTCTTCAAAAACATTATCTAAACGAAGACCACTAGCCTCCAACGTTAATAAAATTGATAGAAAATCAAGAAACTCATTCTCAAGTTTTAATTTGAAAAAATATCTCTTAATCAAAGGCTTAAACACATATATTAACAGAGAAAAAGATATTATAGCTATTATTAAGTAAATTATATCACTCAGCATTACTCTTCAAAACCTCTTCCTCAACTAGTTTATAGTAAAAGTTAATCAATGATTCACTTAAACTATTCAAATCAAATACTCCATTAGAAACCAGTCTCCCTAGAAACTCTATCCGAGATAAAAGCTCATTGGATAGATCATCTTCATCTAATACTTGTTTTAAACGATAAGTTGAATTAATGAGACCCGGTATATCATGTGGTTTAAAATCATCAACTCTACTATACCGGAACACTTGATGAAGCTTAACTTTCTCATCTAACTCATATACACTCTTAACCCTCCTAACACCATTATCACTCTCCATAACAACTATACACCAAATATTACTCAATAATTTCTTTGGAATAGATATGGGCGGTGAAGTTAGACGCTCGATCGCGGATACAGCGTCTTCACTATGAAGAGTAGCTAGTACTCCGTGACCAAGCCTAGATGCTTGAACCAATAATCTAGCTTCAACACCTCTAACTTCACCTACAACTAAGTAATCAGCTCTCCTCCTTAAACTAAACTTTAGAAGAGAGTACATATCAATATTCAAGCTATCACCGATAGATACTACCCTCTCAACTAAAGGATCCCAGTAACCAGTACTACCAAGTATCTCCGGCGTATCCTCGATCGTGACAACCCTCCTAGTTGGAGGAACCAGTGTTAATAGAGCTTGAAGTAATGTAGTCTTACCACTACTAACACCTCCAACAATCAATATTGATCCCCTAAACTCCATTACAAGCCATAGATAGGCAGCTATTAATGGAGATAATGTACCTACATCTATTAATTTAGTAATAGTCCATGGTGTTGGTGGTTTTTTACGAATAACTAAGCTACTACCCTTCCTAGATACTTCTCTACCATAGGTTAAACTAATCCTCATACCTTCACTCGTTAAACCCTCAGCTATTGGATGTGATATTGATAAGTGTCTCCCGATCTTACGAGCTAGACTAAGAACCATTCGATCAACTATTTCTCCACTAACCATTATATTCGTATTTATCCATCCATACCAACTATACTTCCTATGAATAATGCCTATGTTTCTATCATCGCTACTAACAGCGATCTCCTCTATATAGGGATCTCTAACTAGCGGATACAATGCACCATATCCACTAGCTATCTTCAAATAATAATACATAATATTTAGTGGTTGTTGCGAGAAAATCTCTTGTATCCCGCGATCATTGACCTTAGAAATAGTTTTCTCGATACATACCAAGTCTTTACAACGCGGGTTCTCTAGGTATAGTTTTGAAACCACATATACTGTATTCTCATCATACTCCGGTTCAGAGACAATATACTCTAATTCACCATTCCTATTATTGATAAATACTTGGATCACATCATCAACAACATATTGTTCAATAATATTTACTGGTCTAACATACTTGATCCTAGTTTCACTGATCATATCATGAATGATCTTCTCGATGTAACCTCTATTTAAAAAAACACCACCTTTAACTTCATCAACTACTTTCTTTAATTTCAATTGAAAAAACAAAATACTACACCTTTAAATTATCTCATCCTCTATACTCCTTACTTAACTAATGTGATCTGGTATGGTTCTGTTTCTCCCTCACTATACCTTACGATCACATAATACTTTGTATTGTTATTGAGGGATTCATCAATGAATATGTTAAAGCTCTTCGTCGTCCCCGGATCTATTGTTTGATTTATCTCTTTAGTAATATTTATTGGTATAACTACAACCTCTCTAATAGTAGTTGATGCTGTACCGATGTTTGTGATCTTTAGATTGATGATAGTTTCATTATTTACAATAACCATTTTACACGAGGTAATACTTAATGAAGCGTATTGTTTAGGTGATGATAGTGAGTTAACGACATAATTATATATGATCACACCACCTGCAACTGTTATTATTAAGAGTATAGCAGTAGCGACTAGAGGGGATACAGCTTTCATTTCCTATCCACCTCCTATAAGTAGTTGAGGTTAATAGGTTGTGTTGTTTATTGAAATAAATATAAAGGATTTAGTGAGAGAGATAATCGAAACTAATAGAGAATAGTAGACCTCCCAGTTAAAACGTAAATATATAGATATAATTGTTTGGAGAGGGAGCAATATGGCTATACAAGTAGATGAGAAATATAGAGCGATTAGTCCAGCAGAGTTTTTCCTAAAATATAAAGAGATAGCTGGGTTTGCAAACCCAGCTAGAGCTATGTATCAATCAATTAGAGAACTAGTTGAAAACGCTTTAGATGCTACAGATTCACATGGTATACTACCTAATATAAAGATCATTATACGTAGAGCTGATCCAGTCCAGAACTTTTATAGAATAACAGTTGAAGATAATGGTATAGGTATACCTCCACACATAGTCCCTGAGGCTTTTGGTAGAGTACTTTTCAGTTCAAAATATATACTAAGACAAACACGTGGAATGTTTGGTTTAGGTGTTAAAGTAGCTGTACTATATGGTCAAATGACTACCGGTAGACCTGTAGAGATCATAACTAGTAAACCGGGTTTAAAACTCATATACTATTTTAAGTTGAGAATAGATGTTCGCAGAAACGAGCCAGTAATATTAGAGCGTGGGAGCTGGAGGAAGAATAGAGAATGGCATGGAACAATAGTGTCTCTAACAATAGAGGGTGATTGGAGTAGAGCTAAGAGTAAAGTTAAAGAATATATTATGAGAACAGCTGTTGCAACACCATATGCAAACATAGTCTTAATGACCCCGGATAATGAGATAATCTATTATGAGAGAGTGATCAATAAATTACCGAGACCGCCTAAAGAAGTTAAACCCCACCCCTATGGAATAGACTTAGAGGTATTAAAGGGAATTATAAGCTCAACTAGATATAAAACCGTATATGATATGTTGATCCATAGCTTCCAGGGTATAGGGGAAGTTACAGCTAAGAAGATACTCGAGAAGACAAGTATTGATCCCTCCAAAGACCCTAAGAAGTTAACTGAACAAGAAAAACTACAGTTAATAAATGCTATGAGAGAATACGATAAATATAGACCACCAAAACCAGATGCATTATCACCATTAACACCAGAAATAATAATTGCTGGACTCAAGAGGATGTATCAACCAGAATTTGTAGAAGCTATTAGTAGGAAACCCTCAACCTACCGTGGACACCCATTTATCATTGAGGTAGGATTAGCTTATGGTGGAAAAACGCCTATGAGCGGATCGGATAAACCGGTTATTCTTAGATATGCTAATAAAATACCATTACTCTATGATGAGGGTAGTGATGTTATAACTATGGTTGTGAAAGAAGATATTAGATGGAGTAACTATCTAGTCGAATTACCAGCACCGATCCTAGTCTTCGTCCATATATGTAGTACTAAAGTACCGTTTAAAGGTGTTGGTAAAGAGAGTATTGCCGATGTACCAGAGATTAGGAGGGAGATAAAATTAGGGATATCAGAGGTTGCCCGTAGACTGAGAAACTATTTGTCTAAGAAGAGAAGAGAAGAGGAGTTAAGGAAGAAGGTAGTGAATATTGCTAAGTATGTTCCAGAGATAACAAGAGCATTAACAACAATCTCTGATGGATATAGATTAGATCAAAACAAAATAATTGATAAATTAGTAGAGATAATTGCTTCACGTACAAGTTTACCTATTGATGAGATAAAGAAAATTGTTGAAAGTGTAGAGATAGGTGTGTAGAGGCGGTTTAAAATGACTATTTCATCTATAGATAAGATCGCAAGGGATAAAAGCATATCTATTCTGAGAGAAAAATTTAGTGAAATAGCTAAGAACATTATTGAAGGTAAGAGACCAGTTTTAATTATGCCTAAGAGAGTCTTGAGTAACACTATATATGATGAGAGAAATAGGCTATTGCTTCTAGGACCGGAGATGCAGAAGAGGAGCTTTCTAGATGTAAACGAGTCTAGGAAGTTTATGCAGACACTATTGATGGCTTCGATAATATATGAAGCACTAGTTAATGACGAATATCCAACGATCCGTGATCTATACTATAGAGGGAAACACACGATCTCCTATAGAGATCCTAGAGGTAAACTATATAGAGAGAATACTTGGGATGAACAAAGAGAATCCGATTCTGTAATTAGAGATTTAGAAGTATTTCTAGGCGTATTACGTGAAGAAATGTTGATTTTAAGTAAAGAGAAAGGAAAAGTTGTAGGGAACCTAGTTATTAAGAGTGGAGATGATACTATTGATCTAAGTAAAATGGGGCATGGAGCATACTCTATAGAACCAACACCTGATCTCATAGAATTCAAGGATGTAGATGCCGAATATGTTCTAGTAGTTGAGAAGGATGCTGTATTTCAACAATTACATAGATATGGTTTCTGGAAAAAATATAAAGCAATATTAATAACAAGTGCTGGACAACCAGATCGAGCAACAAGAAGGTTTGTACGCAGATTAAATGAGGAACTAAAATTACCAGTGTATATACTAGCAGACTCTGACCCCTATGGATACTATATCTATAGCGTATTCAAGATCGGATCGATAACTCTATCGTATGAAAGCGAGAGATTAGCTACTCCAAACGCTAAATTCATAGGGGTATTGATGACAGATGTATTTGGAGATAAAGTGTTTGAGAAAATCTTAAACAAGACTAAAGTAGGTGATATTTCTAAGAAGATACTACGTAAACTACCAAGGAAAAAACCCTACCTGTCAGAGAGTGAAAGGAAAAACTATATTATTAAAGCTAAACTGAAAGATGTTGAAAGAGCAGTTGAACTGGTAGGATATGATATAGCTGATGCTTGTATTGAGGATCGGGAGCTGAAATCGAAGATTAAAAGAAAGAAAGAGGGATTAGCTGGTTATCCATGGTTTAGAACACCTGAATGGATACGTGAACTATGTATATTCTTTAATACATTATCAAAACTAGAAATAGAAGCAATGGCTAGTAAAGGATTAAAGTTCTTAGCAGATAAGTATATCCCAGAAAAAATCGAGACAAAAGACTATATCGATTAATAACTCCCCCTCCCCCATATAAGTAATGGATTCTCGAGTCTATCCAGATACTTAGCTAATTCTCTCTCAGCTTCAAAATAACTAGATCGAGCTCAATAACATGTGATGCTACAGCATAACCACCCATGGTCTGTGAATCAGACAATAATAATATAGGTTTACCCGAGGGAGGTATTTGAACACATCCTCGATCAGTTGGTATAGATGGCAATCTACCTAGTTCACGGACAGACTCTAAACTCGGGCCATCTAATCTACAACCCATACGATCACATTCTTCTGTAACTATATATTTTTCTCTAAACAATAGATCTGCGTCTCGTAGTAATGAATATGTGCAGGTCTAAGGAAACGAACCCTCCTCCAAATACTTTCAACTTCATAATCCCCCGTAACCAATACATCATCAACTAATAAGTTTCTACCAATACAGCCAAACCCTCCTCTTAAATGAGTAGAACGACTACCAAGTACTTCTTTACATATAATACCACCAGCTACACCAATATATGAAAGAAAACTTTTATCAGGCATGATCCTTATTTCTTGTCCCTTCTCAACATATATTGGTTTCCACGACTCATACTCTACATTATCAATAAATACTTGGGGAAAACACCAGTAACAACTATAACTGTATCTCTAAGAGCTTCAAGTGTAATCGAACCATATAATTCTATAGATGCATTATTCCATGGACTACCCACAAGAACATTGCTATAGACATATGAAGTTTTTATCCATGGCTCCAGAAACTAGGACTCTTTTATTACGATAACCATATCTACCATAATCTTGTATAGTAGCTAATCCATTAATAGATAATATACGTAGTACTTCAACCATTATATCCACCTATGAATACATTGATTAATTCCTCGTACTCTTTTTGGTCAATAGGTTTAAACATTATTAGATCACCGGGTTTAATAGGAGTAGGTTTTTTTCTAGATCAAACATTTTAAGGGGAGTTCTACCAATTATTCTCCAACCACCTGGGCTCTTAACACTATATATACCAGTTAATAAACCAGCAATACCAACAGATTCTCTTGGCACTTTAGTTCTAGGAGTTTCGAGTCTGGGAACAGTTATCCTTCGATCTACTTCACCAAGATATATGAATCCCGGTGTGAAACCTATAGCATAACATGTATAGGTTTTAGAACTATGTATCTTGACGATATCATCGACACTTAACCCTGTGATCTCGCTTATACTCTTTAGATCTAATCCGTATTCTTCGCTATAGAGTACTGGGATGATTCATTTCTTCGGTTTATATATAGATTCTAGTTTCACACTATGATAACTTTTCCAGATCTCAAGTATTTTTATTACGTTTTTCACCACTAATCTTCCTAGGATCATAGTATATAGTTATTCCTCCTATACCAGATACAATCTCGTATTCACTACCTAGCTCCTTTAACAATGCATGATACATTACATGGATTTTATCAATGCATTTGCGTGAAACTTCTCGACACATATCTATATATACCGTATATCCACCACTTAGAACTATACGTAAATCGTTAGACACCAATGATCTCCCTTAATGGTTTAATATATACACCTACTTCTCTCAACCCCTCATATACTCTACGAACAAAATCTAGTGCTTTAGGAGAATCTCCATGTACACATAATTTATGTGCTCTCACTTCAACTTCATATCCATCAATCGATAACACCACTCCTTTATCAATGATCATCAATGCTCTCTTAACAGCTTCATCGACATCCTCTATTAATGCACTTGGTTTAGTTCTAGGAACTAATCTACCCTCTCTAGTATAGGCTCGATCAATAAAAGCTTCAAACGCTACACACAAACCGTGATCCTCCGCTACCTTAGCCATGGTAGAACCGTAGGGAGCTACAAGTATCAACCTATGATCATATTTCGTGATAGCTGAAACAATTGCTTCAGAATAATCAGTTCAAGTCCAAGCCATGTTATAGAGAGCACCATGTGGTTTAACATGTTGCATTCCAAGACCTTCGACTCTTAAAAATCCATTCAATGCACTAACTTGATAAATAATATAGGATTCAAGTTCTTCTCGTTTAACCTCTATAGCTCTACGTCCAAAACCCATAAGATCAGGGAAGCCGGGGGTAAGCACCTACGGCTACGTTTCTCTTTTTAGCGATCTTAACTGTTCTCCAAATACTCAATGGATCACCTGCATGGAATCCGCACGCAATATTTGCAGACGATACATACTTGAATAATTCATCTTCATCCACTAACCTCCACCTACCATAAGATTCCCAGCATCAACATTTAGATCAATAGCTCTAACCATACCAAACCCACCCTCTACTCTAATGCATATTCTAATGCTTTAACAGCGTGAATCCTAGCAGTATCATATAATTTAATATCATCAACTCTACCACTAAGTATTAATGGAAGCTCAGTACATGCAAGAGCAACTCCCTGAGCACCACGAGCCTCTAGATCCTTGATTATCTCTACAAGTTTCTCTCTAGACTCCTCACGTATAATACCCTTTACTAATTCCTCGTAGATAATCTTATTAACGATCTCAACTCCATCTGGATCGGTATGATCACTTCTATTCCGTGCGTCTCCAACCCCCTACTATAGAAGCCTTTTTGTAACGTATACTTTGTCCCTAAGAGGCCAACTCGATAAACCCGGATCCTCTAATAATTTTTCAGCTAGAGAATCAATAATACTGATCAATGGAATAGGGGATTCCTTAACCAAACGATCAAAATACATATGTGGAGTATTAGCAGAGATCAATGCAAAATCAGCACCAGCACTAGCCAATCTCTTAATAGCATCAAGTAAAATACCATAAGCCTTATCATCAAAACCCTTATCCACAGCTACTGTAAACTCCTCAAAATTAACACTATAAATAATAATCTCCGGATAATGCTCATTTCTAAACCTCTTCCTATACTCTTCAACAATAGTCTTATAATATAGAATAGTAGACTCCGGACTCAAACCACCAACAATACCAATACGTTTCAAAAACACACCCGTATATTAAAATATTTTATGAGGAAAACCAAAATATCTTTTCATAGGTTCTAATATCGAATACTAGTTAAGAACCCTAATAATAAGTGATCAGTTAAAACAAGCGTCCCGCGAAAGGATAGACAGATATCTACATGGGGTTCGCCATAGAAATGCTATTTCCTTCAGAGATAAATCAGCTTCCCTACTAAGTTACGAACGGAATAGTATGAAGAAAAATTTTAAACATATACCGAGTAGTGCTTAAAAGGCTAGAGGAACCAAGAATGGGATCTCTATAGCCTTAATATCTTTCCATAATGAATATCCCAAAGTAGGTCTATGAGTAGAAACACAAAAGCCATTATCATTCATTGAGGAAACTACTAAATATATAAATGATGAGAAAACTCATTATATGTTGAAACAGTCTTGTATTTTGGAGAGGTTAAGAATTAAGCATAATTTATATTTCTCCGCTATTGTTGTATAATTGTATGGGAATAAGAGTGATTAAGTCCTATGTTCTTAGGAAGATAGTGTTCCCGTTGACGTATTTTGTAATTTGTTTAGTATCACTAATATATATGAACACCTTATATGTAGATACCATTATAAGTTTATGTGTTAATGTTATAGGAATCATTATCTTTATTTTATCAGCTATTGGCATGGCTAAGATTCATTCAACGTATCCTAAAAGACATGATACCTTCTGATTTTCCTAGACTTCTACGTGAAGGAGCTTATTCTGTTATTAGGCATCCGTTTTATGCACTCACTATAGTTAATCAAATTAGTATCAGTATCCTATTATTAAGTACCGAGGGACTACTTGCTTCGATACTGTGTATTCCGTTATGGATTATATTAATAGTGCTTGAAGAAAAAGAGCTAATTGAGTATTGGGGAAAAGAGTATTTAAATTATAAAAAACGAAGTTCCAGCTTTAATACCCTTACCTCGGAGAAAGAGAAAACGTAGGTAGTGTCTACGTATTCTATAAGGTAGGTTTTAGTTGGAATGTATCTTTTGTTTTTCACTACTATCAACAGTAATTAACGTTGGGACTAGTGAAAAAGGCAGGCGTTCTTATCCTTGCTTCTCCTAATTAATCTATGATCAAGCTCGTGCCGGTATCTGTCCACTAATTCTCTGGAAATTGTTCAGCTACTATGTAGCCAGGTTATCGCTACATCTAACTGGTCTACAACATACGTAAGACGTTAGAGGTGCAAGCTGGAGTTAAAAATGGGTTTTAGATAATTGATAAAGAACTCACGAGATTCTTAATACTCTAATATAAATATAATTCATTAAGGTGTTGCGATAGAACATTATCTTAATACACTTATCTCAAATATGCTATTATATCGAGAAATCGCGTCTAGAAACAATTAGCAAAGTAGCGGAGTTGATAGCATTTTATAGAAACCATATTAATAGCTCTCCCTAATATGCTCTTGATTCTCACGAAGAATTCGTAATCATTTGAAGACTTCTTCTTAACTTGCTTTAATAACTTCTTTTTAATTCTATACACCGACTCAATGTTTCTCGGGATCCTTGAACATCATTATTACTCGCCTCAATTGCACCTCAGCAGAAAAAGAAGTAATGTAGGTATTTAAGGGAATATGATATTAGATTTACAGTTTTCCGCCTATATATATTTAGGATAGATAAGATCATGGTGGTTTATGATCCAACATGTTCACCATCGATTATCAGATGAGACAGGTTTCTTCATCCCCTAATTGGAGGTCGTGCCCGTGGATTCATCATTCCTCAATATATTTTATTATTTCGTGGAAAGTATTTCTTTTGCAGTATGGACAGTAATGGTATAGTTCTTGGTATTCCTTATCTAATGGAAAACTTCCATAGAATTTCCATTCACGTTTACAGTTTTTACATCGTAGTATCCAGTAAGTCAATATTCAATCATCCTCTTTCTTTAAATAGCCTTTCTCGATCAATAGTGTAAGTGCTTTTTTAAGTATTCTTCTAACAACAAATCTCTTATTAAGACTACCGTATAATCGTAGCGTTGTTGCACGTATACTATTAGTTCTTGTTAGATCTAGTAAGATCTTTTTCTCCATATCATTTAATTCATCACTTAAATATCTAAGAGCTATACGTGCTATATCAACAGGGGATAAACCCATGTAAGGATCGTGGCTGCTCAAATGATCCATTCTCTGCACAACCCTAAACTCTATGATCGTGACCCAAGATTCTTCATTAATGTCCTTATAGACTTTCTTTAATTCCTCAATCAATTCTTCACGCGAACTAAAACCATCTTTCAACGCATCTTCATTACTTAGATCACGGACTCTCCTATGATAAACTCTCTCGATAAAAATCTTCGCTATTGGTCGTCCACCCCCATGAATTATCATTTCACGGTATTTAGGTTTAACGATACCCTTCCTAATAGTAGCTTTCTTCCTACCCTCCAATATATCCGATACATACTTACCTTTAACCATTAAGTGCCTACCAAGAAATCGGGGTTTCTCTTTCATACCCCTATACCCTTCTTTGATAAAAAATCATGTTTTATAACTAGGTATTGGTCTCTGACTTAGATACATAGGCATAGTCATAGATATTTTTGGATAACCTTTAACTTCCTCTTCTAACATCTCTATAAATTCATCAAGAGACATTATCTTTTGATCATTAGTCCTCCTAAACCTAACATTTAAAGTATTACTTTTAACTTCACGTTCACCAACGACAATAATATATGGGATCCACTCACGACCCGCATCACGGATCTTTTTACCTAAGCTTTCATCGCGATCATCTATATCTACACGGAAACCATGTTCAGTTATTTTCTCAGCAATTTCTTTAG
Source organism: Desulfurococcales archaeon ex4484_58 (assembly GCA_002254665.1). Classification (GTDB taxonomy): domain Archaea; phylum Thermoproteota; class Thermoprotei_A; order Sulfolobales; family Desulfurococcaceae; genus EX4484-58. The sequence continues at coordinate 23,607 of NJDP01000001.1, forward strand.
CGTATTCAATATACTGGTTAGTGACGGGTATGATCCTAGCTTGTATAGGAGATAACCAAGTAGGTATATATGGTGTTTTACCTTGTTTCTCCATCAACGCAGCTGTATCAAGTACCGTGTAAATATATCTCTCAATACCACCAATAATAGCTGTATGAATTATTACCGGATGATGTTTCTCACCATTCTCATCAGTATATGTTATATTGAATCTTTCACCATTACCGACATCTATCTGGAAAGTAGCTATTTCTCTCGGTCTCTTCAAATTATCTATAATATGATATTCAACATTTAAAACCCAATAATATATACCGGAGGGGATAACACAGATTAATGCTGGATAGTTTTCTCGTTTAACAAACTCGATTAATACATCTCTATACTTATTGAAGAAATCCTCGGTTACATTATATAGTGCAACATATCTCCTCCCAACCTTCCCGATCTCCTTTAAGATCTTCTCTTGAACTCTCTTCGAAACCTTGATAGCCTCCCTTAGATCACGTGTTAGAATATGTAGATCCGGCATATAGAACTTACGGAGACGAAAACATAGATTAAGCTCTCCCCTTTGCTCCAACCTATAACTATCAGCTACCTCAAACATACCAAAAGGTAAATTCTTATAACTAATAATCCAGTCACGGAGCATGGCGAATTGTTGATGACAAGCAGCATACCTTAACACATACCTATTATTATCAACCCTCAACTCATACAATCGATCACCAAATAATAGAGCATGCTCGAAGACGGGTTTCTCCGATAAGTTAAACATATTAGTACCCATTACACGATAAACAGGAATACCTAGCTCCCGTACAATCTGCCATGAATACTCTTTAACCGCCTCCATCATAACTATAGCGTGTGGACCATACCTCATATGTCCATGATCACTCATAGGCTCCCATTCAAAACCGAATTTCCTACAATAATCGTTTACACGATTAACTCCGCCCGGCAACTCTCTACCAAAAACCTCTTTATCAACAAGTATCTTTAGATCCTCGTATCCTTCGTAATCGAATTCATTGGGTTTAAATAATTCGCCTTTAGGTGTCAATATATAAAATTCTTTCTTCAACTCACGTCTAACAATAGTTGTTTCAGATTTAATCGTCTTAGATAACTCGCTTAATGGGTGGCCATAACATTCTAATGTGAATTCTTTATACCAGCCGAAAGGTGCTCTATAAACATTTAATGAAGTCTTAATACGGAGTTTTTCTTCAAATATCCTCATGATCTCTAAAGCTTTATGTGGTGGAGCTAAATCTTGTGAAAGATGAGCGTAAGGGTATAGTAGGATCGAGGATGGTTTTACTTGATCGGTAACCTCCAATAATTCATTAACAGCTTTATCAACAACAGCCTCATTATCCTCGGACTCAACACTAGTTAATACAACGAGAACATTACTATATTCTCCACTAGCATTATTCTCGCCGATCTCTTCCCTATCCTTTATAGCCGGTTGTACAGCCTTATACCTAAACCTCCTAGCATGTATAAGCAATAATCTCAAAACCCTACACCCATCTATAGTTTCTAAACATGAATGCAAACCCTAAATAACTGATTCTTGACCAAACCCTTTCTTCTCTAGTTTCCCAGAACTCTTCATTTGCTGTAACTGTGAAATACCCGGCACTGGTGGAGGGATGCCGAGAGATCTACTGATCAATATACTGTCTGCAATAGCGTTAGTGAATATAGCTTGTATTATTGGTGGAGGGATCTTCTTCTCTTTAACATCTTTATCTAGCTTCTTCAATTCATTCTCATTCTTAGCAATAACTAATGCATTACCCCTCAACACTATCTGTACAATTGGAGGTAGCGATGAAACAGTGAATGTAAAGGGTAATATGTATTGATTGCCTTTACGGATAGGTTCACCGGATGGGAGCGTTAAATTAACATTGAACTCTACCTTAGGCGGTAGAGTAGTAGCTAGTTTCTCGGCATTAATACTTGTTAACTGAACAGATATTGTATACAATCGTCATCCACCTTATAAACATATACTATGATATAATAGACAATATAGTTGTTAAATAACCTATCCATCTAAGCATCCCTTGGGTGTGGTTTAGTGAAAGTATTAAAGGGCAAATATAGAAAACCCTTAAATAGAAGGAGGTGTATGGTTTTTGACTGAGAAAAAAGACAAGATCCTAAAGTTAAGGGATATACCTGGAGTAACACCCACAATAGCTGAGAAACTAGAAGCAGCTGGATACATAACTCCATGGGCTATAGTAGTTAGTCGCGTAGAAGAACTAGCTGAAAAAGCAGGTATACCGCAGACCACAGCTGAGAGGATAATACAGAATGCTAGGAAGATCCTTGGTGTAACATTTAAGACCGCTAAACAAGTTAAAATGGAGAGATTAAGTATTAGGAAGATCACAACTGGTAGTAAGAATTTAGATGATCTATTGGGCGGAGGGATCGAAACAAAAACTATAACAGAGTTCTATGGAGAATACGGTACAGGCAAAACACAGATCTGCCATCAACTAGCAGTTAATGTACAATTACCACCGGAACGGGGAGGATTAGCTGGTAAAACAGTATATATTGATACAGAGGGAACTTTTAGATGGGAGAGAATAGAAGCTATGGCTAGAGCATTAGGACTAGACCCGGATGAAGTAATGGATAATATTTATTACCAGAGAGCATATAATAGTGATCACCAAATATCAATAGTTGATGAACTATTCAAATTTGTACCAGAAAACAATGTTAAACTAGTAATAATAGATTCTGTTACAAGTCATTTTAGAGCAGAATATCCCGGTAGAGAACATTTAGCTGTTAGACAACAGAGATTAAATGCTCATCTACATCAGCTAGTAAAACTAGCAGAGATATATAACATAGCAGTTGTAGTAACAAACCAGGTAATGGCTAGACCAGATGTATTCTATGGGGATCCAACACAAGCTGTAGGAGGACATGTATTAGCACATACTCCTGGAGTTCGAGTTCAATTGAGGAGAGCCAAGGGTAGTAAAAGGATAGCTAGAGTAGTTGATGCACCACATCTACCAGAGGGAGAAGCAGTATTTGTGATAACAGATGAAGGAATACGTGATCCAGAAGAATAGAATTTTACGAAAATAGCTCGAAAAATGGTGTATCACCTAGTATTAGGAATAAAATAAAACCGATCAGCAATGGAACCATATATGGTACTCCATAAGTAACCCACACATATTCATCAGGAGATAATAACCCTTCCTCAACCAACTTCCTAAATTCCTCTTGATATTCCCAATACTCTTCCTCTTCAACGTCAAATGTTAAACGAGTAATCCTCTTCAATACATTATCTTCAATCTTAAATATTGTTAAAGGATAATAGTATTTAGTACTTAAGAAATCACGGATAGTCATTGGTCTAGCCATAAACATTAGCGCGATCTTCTTAGATAATGGTATATCCTGGGGTAATTTATCATAATGTTTTATCGATATAAATAGTGATTTAAATAACATTATAATGAGAGAAGAAATAGTGGAATACAATATTATTGGAAGAACAGGGGGTAGATGAAAAGGAAATTCTATCTTATAATAAATGATATCATATACATCTATCAATGGAAACAACAACGCTATCTCAGAAACAACGAATACATCAGCTAACCCGATAAAACCCATGAAATATAACATAGCGAAAAAACCAGTACTCAACAATATAGATAATACTGTATAACCGATCAATAATTGATATCCAAATCTACCTAGATAGAATGGAATAGATGCTATAAACAATATGATGGAGACTATTAGAGACAACCATACATATCTATCCGGGATATCTCTATACTTTATATCATAATATGAAAACCAAGATAAAACAAGAACCGTATACATAATTTTAACTACCAATATATAACCATATAAATTCATGGAGATAACCATGAAGAAACACCTATACTTTATCGATGTAAATATAAGGAATAGAGATTTAAAAATAATAATCAAGAAACTGAGACCCTATAGAAAGAGACAATTCACTCTATATTTTCTCCGAAATAAAACAACTAACTATGTACTAGTAATACTTGGTCAAATAAAGATCGAGTATAGAGAGAGAAGAATAAAAGATTATCTAAGTGGATTAACTTACCCTATACGTGAAGCTATTATTAAGAATTATAGAAGAGAGTTTATCTATATATATTGGAATAAAACACATTACAGAATAAAAATTATGGAAAACCCATTAATGATAAAAATCGTTTGTAGTGATCCATTAGATTTACTAGATAAGGTTGATCAAGCATGGAAAACCATATAAAGATCCTCTGGAATCCATGGCGATTTGAATATGTAAAAGACTCGATTAAACAAAAGGGAGCGTGCATATTATGTGAGTTACCTAAGAAAGGAGATGAGGAATCATATATATTGTATAGAGGAAAACACGCTTACATTGTACTGAACGCTTATCCATACAACACAGGACACTTAATGATCGTTCCATACAAACATATTGGTAATCTCGAAGAATTGGGTAGAGAAGAACTTGTAGAGATCATGGATCTAACTGTAAAATCTATCAAGGTATTAAAGAAAAGCTATAATCCAGACGGTTTTAATATTGGAGTAAATATTGGAAGAGCTGCTGGAGCAGGTATAGCTGATCATGTACATGTACATATTGTTCCGAGATGGGTTGGAGATACAAGCTTTATCGTCATATTTTCAGCTACAAAAAACCTTCCTCAAAGCTTAGATGAAACATATAAGTTATTAAAGGATACCTGGAAAGAGATATTTAGTGATGAAGAAGCCCTCGATCACTGAGGAATGATGATGGCAGGGGTTTAACGGATCATTGTTAAGTAATGGAGGGGTTTTAATAATGATTAGTAAATCTAATTTTAGAATTATCGAGAAGTATGTCTTTCTTGGAGATATTAGATACAGGATAGCAATAATAGGTACTAACATAATATTTAATGTAAAGGCTTCAAATGAGGAAGAAGCATTAGAGAAAGCGAGTGAAATAGCTGAGAAGATGGGGTTAAATGATGATACCATAGAGCTTATTAGAGAGAAGTACAAAGAGAAGTCTAGATAAATCTTAGTTTAGATGAAGAAACTTGCCCCCCAGAGACCATATGGGATGAAGAAATTACCGCGAACGGATCAGATCCTCTTAGCTCTCAACTCTTCTTTTTTCTTAAGCAAATCTTCATATTCACTATAGATCTCACGTATATATTTACCAAGGTCCTCGTATGGAACAATCTCTAATAGTCTCTTAAGAAACTTTGAGGCACATCTACTACTATGAAAACTTAAAACCAGGTCATTATACTTAATGACTATACCCTGTCCTTCAGGGAATTTTCTACCACAAACTATACATCTATATCTAACCCTAATCATCACTCCCCCATCTCACTCCATATCACTACTACATCTCTCCAATCCAAGACCCAAAATTTTATCTCTAAGCTCAGATATAGCTTCTGTATAGAGCCTTATACGCGTCGAACCGGTTCTACGGTCGCGTAGCTCTACATATCTCCTTTTAGCATCGTATTCGAAACAGTACCTACTACTAAACTCTATGAAAAACTTATCATTCAAAACCAGTCCTCTACGATATAATATGAAGTTTTGAGGCAACATTATATTAGAAGCTTTAATCCTCCTTGTAACAAGTATACGGAGCAATGTCAATAAACCAAACACAAACTCATACATAAACAGATATGCTAAAAACCTTACAACTAACTCGTCTTCAAAGAGTTCTTTCAAATATATAATTGATACAGGTAATATAACGTTATTATAGAACGGAAATATTATGAATACTAGAAAAGACAAGAGGAGAAGACTCATAGAAGCTGTTGCTTGTTTCTTTAACTCCTCCGTCAACGCGGTATCAAACATAGCGATCTTAATGGCATTCCTCTCCTTAAACAATGGTGAACCGAGCTCTCTCTGTGGAGGGATCTTCATCATAGAACGTGAACTCCTAAACATAAAACCCATCATCACTATGAAATAGATTATAAATACGAATAAGTAGTATTGTGGTATGAATGTGGTAACTAAAGTAATAAACAATATGCTAACCTGACTGATCAAAATCATTGAACGACGAGATGGTTGCCTCATCATCCTCGATCACTTTAATACCGATTCGAAAATATTAGTTATTGTTATAAAAACCTATAAAGATATAGTTTTCTAAGATGATGAATCGCCACTAGCAGATGTATGGTGAAGAAGGTCCGTGTTACTGAATATGGGAGGCGATGAAGAAAAAATCTTACCAGAAAATAGAGTGAAGAAGTTATCCCCGACAGAGCCCCGCCTCAACATCTCTATCAAACTAGAAGTTCCCATGCATATTTCAACAACAAAGATCGAGAAAATAGCTAGATTAAAATATGGTTGGAAAACACAGTTGATATCAACATATACCATAGAAGTACTGATCACAACAAACCCAAACAATTACCCATTAGTTTTCCAGAAAATAAAAGAGTTCATCAATGAAATACCCAGAGAAGTACTACTATGTATAAGTTACTGGATCACCTTAAAGATCACAGATCATATTTACTGCCGTGAAGGAGTAAAAATTAATGAAAAAACAATTACATTAAAGAATTTAAATGAAAAAACAATCTATATCTACTGTAATATGAAGAAAAAATATATGACAATACGCTTCATAGAAGAAAAGATCACAACAATAGATCCGTTGCAGATCCCTAAATCAATATTCATAAAATGTTATTCACCAACAACTATACATGGAGTTTTAGATAAAATAGGTGAAGAAATATATACTAACATAGAGTATGTGATGAACGCCCTATCCAAAGACTCTATAAAAGTAGAGGATGAAGAAAAGAACCCAAACTGAAAACTATAATACAGTAAAACCACTCTTCTCTCTTAGGAATTCACGAAATCTCTTTGCATCATCATACATATAAATATTATTAAACATTATATACGCCGTATCAAATCTGAGATCACTTAGTATTTTATAGAGTTTCTCAAAATCCTCAACATTATATTTGTATCTATAGTTAACCTCACCATGACCTATACCATGCAATCTTGAATAAACAATACCTTCGGGGTTATGTAGGGGAGTTCTCTTAAATAGATCAGTTACATGTAATACATTATGCTCCGCTAGTATATCTTTTAAGGTATCAGTTTCTTCAGCCCACCTACCTCTAGGCTCCCATCCAACTATTATTTCCCTTGAAGAAATATTTTTCACTTCACTGAAGAACTTCTTAACCCAAACTATAGATTCCTCATTAAAAGGCATACTCGCCGGTGTCTGAAGAACCACTATTTTTGAATTAAGAATATACATTATCTCTAATATGTTCTCAAACGCCTTAATGTTCTCATCTGTAGGTTTTAAATATCCATAATTCTCTAGGTTACCCCCTGGTTTACTACGCATCTTCTTCCATGTAGGAGAGCTTGAGGGATGAGTTATTACTTGCCAAGCTTTAACGGTGAATTCAAAATCACTAGGTGCTTCACTCCTTAATTTCTCAACCAATTCTCTCTTAGGTAAATCATAGAAGGTATTTTGAAGCTCTACAACCTTGAATTCATTATAATATCTAGCTCTACTACGAGCAAAACCACAACATCCAATTTTAACTAAAACCATATATTTCAACCTACAATCTCATTTACTTCAACTTCCTTAACTGGTTCAAGTTTAAGTAACAGCTCCTTTAATTCACGAGCTGTTGTTATTAAAGACTTTGATAGATCAGCCACAATATAGCATTCACCTAACTCTCCACGCTTAATGACAACACATTTTAAAGCGACAATATCCACACCCTGATCAGCTATCGCTTTAGAGATCTCTGCAACAACACCTGGTCGATCCTCCACTTTAATACTAAGTTCCATAAGCTTAGCACGATTAGGTATCGGTGAAATAAATATCTTCTTCTCATCCATATCAGCGATCAATAGTATATTCATACCCTCATGTATACCGAATGCTTCACGAATAGCTAGGGGTATAGTGATCCTTCCCTTAGAATCTACCTTAACCAGCTCTTTAAACCTCATATCATAACCCCATAGTGGGTAGTTGGTAGGATTTTATTGATAAGGCTATTTTATGAATATTGTGTTAAGACATAAAAATACCTATTCTTAAAAACACTAGAAAGGATATGGGAGATGAGTCAATACTTTTACATTATAATCAGCTAATCTCCTACTCCAATTCTCCCCCAACGCAAGTATTACTATAATATCCTCTATATTAGCACGTGCTTTCTCGATCATAGACAACACCGTGTGTAGTGTACGGCCAGTATAGACTACATCCGCTAGAACCAACACATTATCTCTCCTACTTATCAAGTCTTTATCAAGAAACAATGTTTCAGTATCCTTTGGTGAACGTGGAACTATTCCCGTATAATATTGTATACCGGGATACGCCTTCTTTTTAACAAGTATTATTGGAACATTAAGTTCTATACCAAGCATTGTAGCTAGAGGCATAACAGCTTCAGCTGTAGCAACGATCTTAGTTAGATTCTTACCGGAAAGTTTAAGTGATAAAACAATCGTTAAGAGCCTAATAACATAGGGGTCTTTAAGAACTCTCGACAAATCGATGATATTGCTTCTCTCTTGTTCAACAAGATCCTTCAATAAATACTCTATATCAATAGATAGAGAGATCCTAGCCAAAATCCTGACGGCTTGCTCATAGCTCGGAACAATATTACCCCGCACATACCGGCATAACACGGATTCTGGAATGCCAGTTAATTTATTCAACACTTTATACGATAAGCTAGGCTTCAATAATCTAAGTACTTCATTGGCTAGTAATCTAACTTTCAATCTATTCAACTTAGAATTAGCATAGATCCTATTAAGTACGCTAATCATATCATTTACTTCATCTTCACGTGGAACCCTAATAGCTATAGTCCTACCACGTACACTCTTCCTACTCAACTCTACACCACTTCCCAAAAATACTTAGGGATGATAAAGATAATTTTTAAACATTTAAATAAAAATTTATCTATACCAAGCTTAATTAAGTATATACGGTAGAATTATATATAAGTAGTAGAATGGGATGAACGGGGTTTTAAGTGCAGATTAGATGAAGAAAAACCCACGCGGTGACCTATAAAATATTGTACTCTATATCTAGCATCGATGAAGAAATACTTACAATGAATATACCACGTAATATACTAGAGGAAGTCGTTGGAGATAGCATATTCTCCGGAGAACCATACATGCTATTATGTAGGAGATGTAAGAAAGAATACCATGTATGTCTAATAATACAAGTATCACCCACAGATATAGAGGAGTACAGTATTTTATTAAAAGGATTACTTATAACTGTAAGCAAAGATAAGCCTCTAGATAAACTTTTAGAGGAGATCTTTAAGAAAACATATACCATAAAATACTTGAAAGAAAAAATCTCCTTTTATATACCCCGTATTTATACGAGAACGCTTTATAGATACTTATGTGAAGGAGAAGATTGGAGAGAAAAAGAGATCAAAGCACTTGATATAAAAGAGGCAATGATCTATTTCAACGAAGAGGGAGAATGAATTGATCATACTCAAAGCTAAGAGATGGCTTGATAAAGAAGAATTCAAGGAAGTTATGAGAATAGCTGATTATAATGGATATAGTAGGGATGGATCGATATTTATCTTTAATATCGATAAAGCTGTACGAAATGGTTACGGGTATGAAGATGTAATATCACTTATTAAAGAATATGGATTAGAAGTAGAGGATAATGGATTAGAAGAGTTAAAGAAACTCTATGGAGAGCTAAGTATAGTTATTGAATGGGATCGTGGTAGCGGCTACATTAAAGCAAGGATACCTAGAACCATATACTTCAAAGTAAAACCTATATTAATGGATTCTTCAGCAAAGTATGTTTCGAGAACAGAACACGAATATGTATATAGGATACTTCCATCAAAACTCTATATATTCAAGGAAAAGATCGATGGCTTGGGATTAAACGTTAATGATAGAAATAGTTTATTAAAAATAAAAAATCTTCCATACAATATTGAGCTAAGAGATATTAAGCTAAGAGATTATCAAATAGAAGCTCTTGAGAAATGGATTAAAAACAATAAACTAGGGATAATAGCGTTACCAACGGGTTCCGGAAAAACAATAATTGGAATCGCCGCGATCACAAAAACTAATGTTAGAACATTAATAATAACTTATACACGTGAACAAATGTTTCAATGGAGAGACTCGATTATAAGATATACTACACTAGAACCCGGTCTTGTAGGGTTAATATATAGTGAGGAAAAGAGGTTAGCACCAATAACTATAACTACTTATCAAAGTGGATTTAGATTAATAAATGATATATCACCATATTTTAATCTCTTAATTGTTGACGAAGTCCACCATTTACCAGCTGATAAGTTTAAATACATAGCTCTACACAGTATCGCACCATATCGTATGGGTTTATCAGCTACGCCAGTACGTGAAGATGGTAAACATGAAGAACTATTCCCATTACTCGGTGGAATAATATATTATAAAGCACCAGCTGAATTAGCTAATATGGGTTATTTAGCTAGATATAGAGTATATACTATAAAAGTAAAACCAACTATAGATGAAGAAAAAGAATTCGAAAGACTTAGGAGAAAATATCGTTCATTAATTGGATACCAGAGTTTCCAAGAAGTACTCGAATCTGCTAGAAGAGGAGATGAGAAAGCACGTGAAGCATTAAAGATACACAGTCAAATTAGAATGTTACTTGCTAGATCAAAGTCTAAGATCGATAAAGCAGTGGAGATCGCTGAAAAAGAACTAGCCAGAGGATCAAAGATCATAATTTTCACCCAATACGTTGAACAAGCGAAAGAGATCAGTAAAAGATTAAACGCCTATCTGTTAACGGGGGAAGTACCAGTCGATATTAGGAGAAGAACATTAAATAGATTCAAAGAAGAGTCTAGCGGTGTATTAGTAGTTACAACTGTAGGTGATGAAGGTCTAGATATACCGGATGCCGATGTTGGAATAATAGTTTCAGGGACTGGTTCACGTAGACAATTTATCCAAAGACTGGGCAGGATCCTAAGACCTAAAGAAAAAGGAAAAGAAGCTAGATTATATGAAATAGTATTAGCTCGAACACCCGAAGAATACCATTCGAAGAAGAGAAAGAAGATCGATTTAGATGAATTCCTAGCCTAGAAACAGATCTGTTATCAACCAAACAATATATTCTCGTAAACTATAACAGTTTTTTAAAACATTAATCTCAACCAATCTATTGCTAGGTTTAAAGATAACTAAGGGTTTTATCTCCCCCTCCAATCCACAAATATAACTTAAAACATGTACCATTGGTTTATACTTGATAGAATCTCTTAAAGCTTTACGATAAATGTTATCATTAAAACTCTTCCTACTATAAACCCATTGATAAGGAGCATTTACATGATCCAGTACAATCAATTCCCTACACACGATCTCCCCGTTTAAACACTTATAAACGACTCTATAACCATTAACATTTATCTCTCCATCTAAACATTTGTTTAGAACATCCATAATAGATGATAATTTATTAATGTACTCCTCTAAATTTACACTAGTACAATCAATCCAAGCATCCCTAACCACAACATATATGTCTAGCTCAGGAAACCCTCTACTCAATTCACCGATAAGGTCTTCCGGTATATCTAACAGTATGAATGAATAATAAGAAACCCCGTAATATTGTGGAGTATTAACAGCTCTACCATAAACTCTACCAAGAAAATAGCTTGGATAAGAAACTATCCTTAGATCCTTCAACCCTTTATCTTCTAGAAACCTTAGAAACTCTATATAACGGTGAATAAGCAACTTATATGGTTCAATAATATATGATCCATTAGGAACCCTAACCATTACTAAATAAACCTCTATAAAAATAGTTTTTAAACAATACTTATGTAACTCTAACTAAAATAGATGTTTTAACGGTGGTAAAAAATATGGAGAATGAAGAAAAGTTTAAGATAATAAAGTATTTTGAGGGAGAAGCTAAAATTGGAGAAGTTCTTCAAGGGTTCGAGAATCTAGTGATCAAACCAGAGGATCTAGCTAGTCCAGTTTCTTTCCAAATGGCAATAACTAGAATGATCGATACATTGATGAAGAGTATGTCAGAGGGTACTAAGAAGAAGTATATTGCTGAGATAAGGTTTAAAGATAGTACAGGTAACCCGGTTATAGTAGCAGTTGATCTTGGAGAGAATAAACCATTATTTACAAGTGATAAAGTGAAAGCTAGAATTTTGATCGAATTATATGAGGAGTAGAGGGTTCTTTTTGAACAGAGAAGATTGTGGACGTTGGAGTAGATTATTGAAAAAGAGAGAACTACTAGCATATTATAGATTGTGTAGAGAAGAGAGTGAATGGAATATAGGCGAGGCAGTTGATCAGTTATGTAAAGAACTATTATTTACACGTAGAGTTTCTTTCTCGATCATTCGAAGATTGAAGAGAATAGGTTTATTAGTTCAAATAGATCATGTAAGATTCAGATGCGTTCCATTCACAAATTATATTGAAGAACTCTATAAGAATTATATTTGTAAGAAAAGAAGACGATTAAAGACGGCTTAACGCCAAGTTATTAAAAATACCTGTTTATTTTATATTCTATCCCTTATCTCTATGTTGACTTAGTTACTCTTCTTTAACCTTCATCTTTATCTCAATGATACTTACTCTAGTCTCACGTCCAGCAGGGTTTGTTACTGTTTGACTCCCAATCTTAATGTCTTCAATATCAACTTTACCTGGCAAGAACCTGTTTCTAACGATCTCTACAGTATCTACAGCTTTACTGATAGCTCTACCACGAGCTTTTACAACAATGTCTTTGACACCCTGATGTATTAGAGTTAATACCGCTATTACATAGTTCATAACCGGTTTCTTACCAACTAAGACTGTATTTGCAGCTTGTGGCTCGGCTTCAGCCATTTCACGATCACCTAGGTTTTATTGCTTATATATCGATTAATCTAACTAATCAAAGTGTGTATATAAAAGCTTTTCTCTTATACCACGATAGTTTCCCAGTGATACTTAGTCTCTTCTTTTTAAACAATACAGACCTCTCCTATCCTTACAACGAGGGATTAGTAGTTATGACTGTAGATGTTAATCCAGTATACGAGAAACTATGTCCAATATGTGGAGGCAGAGCATCTGTCTCAGAAATAAAAATGTATGGTTCATGTAGAAGGTGTAGTACTAGAGAAAAAACAGTCTTAAATGCATTAACACTCCATCAAGTACTATTAGATGAACAGAGAGAATTCAATAGTTTCTTCCAAAAAATAACCAACGGATATAAACCATGGGGTGCACAAGAAACATGGTTAAAACGATTACTAAACAATGAGAATACAGTCATAATAGCACCAACTGGTATGGGTAAAACAACCCTCCTCCTAGCATACGCACTATACGCTTCAACCCGTTATCAGAAGAAAACATTAATATTGACACCAACGAAGACACTAGCAAAACAAACATATTTGAAACTATTAGAATATAGTGATAGATTAGACAATAGAAGACCTAAGATCCTATACTACGACTCAAGTCTAAGTAAGAAGAAGAGAGAAGAACTATTAGAGAAGATCAAGAATGGAGAATACAATATACTAGTACTAACCAATCACTTCTTGATCAAAAGATTCGATCTACTAAGCAATGATCATATCCATATAGTAATGATCGACGATGTAGATGCACTATTGAAAAACAACAAGAATATAGCAAAACTACTCAAGTTACTAGGGTATAGTGATGAACTAATTGAGAAAGTGAAGGAAAAACACAGGATTATATGGAAGATAATACTGTCGAAAACATTTGAGAAAGAAGAACTAATTGATCAATACATCCATAAACTAATAGAGATAGAGGAGGAAATAGAAGAATTAATGAGAAAAACTAAGAAGAGACAAGTAATAATAGCTTCCGCAACAGGTAAAATGAAAGGTTCAAATGCTAAAATACTTAGAGAACTTTTAAGGATCGATGTATCCGGTATAACTATATATGGGAGAAACATAACCGATACATATAAGTTAATAGATAATGATCCATCGGAGATCAATAAAATACTTACAACCCTTGGAAAAGGGGGATTAATACTAGTAAGCCCTAGACACCCGTTTAGAGAAAAAATAGATTCTATAGTACAAAGTATTATCAAAGAATTAAGGAATAAAGGGTTTAGAGTTGAAGAAGCTACACCATCAAATGTGAAGAAGTTTATTGAAGGAGAAATAGATTATTTGATTGGGAGCTCAAGCTATTATGGAATATGTGTCCGTGGAATAGATGCTCCAAAAACTATTAGATACGTTGTATTCCTAGGTACACCAGTCTTTACAGTAGAACTAGATACTCTATTAGCATCCCCCAATATGCTGGTTAGAACCGCTCTATTTCTAGCTGAATACTATGGAGAAAATAGATATAGAAGAATAGCTTGCGAGATTAGAAAGAAAATATTTACATTAACAAATAGTGAGTTAAGAATAATTTCGATGTTATTAAAAAAGAAGCTTACATTAAATGATCTAAACAATAAGAAACTAGAGAATGTTTACAAATCTCTCGAGGAATACTATAGAGATATACTAAACGATCTAAAGGCACTGCTCAGTAGAGAAAAAGTATTAGAAGTAAACACGTTAACGTTCTATTATAATGGAGAGAAGTATGTAGCGATGATACCGGATGTACTAACATATATTCAGGGTAGTGGGAGAGCTAGTAGATTATATCTAGGCAGGATGACCCATGGATTATCAATAATATTTGAATTCCATGAACTATCAAATCTAGTTAAAGCATTAGACCTAAAACTAAGCTTCTACAGCGGATCAAGACTATTTAGAGAACTTGATAAGATCGATTTAGAGAAGGAATTAGATGAGATAATAAGTTCTCGGAGAAACATAGATATACCCGGTAGTATAAAGTATAAGAATATCCTAGTAGTAGTAGAATCACCTACTAAAGCAAAATCTATTGCTAAATTCTTTGGTAAACCAGTTAAGAGGAAGATTGGAACAGTAAATATCTATGAAATACCATTTGTTAAAAACAATGAAGTATATCATTTAAATATTATGGCTACACGTGGACACATATATGATTTAACAACTAACCCTAAAACACCTAATCACGGAATAGTGTTTAACCATAAAGAGATTCAGCCACACTATGATACGATCAAGAGATGCCGTGTATGTGGTCATCAATTCACATACGGTGATCAATGTCCAAGATGTGGAAGTAGAAGCTATATCGATTCATTAGAAATAATTAATGTACTAAGGAAACTAGCTGGAGAAGCTCATGAGATCTATATAGCAACAGACCCTGATATTGAGGGTGAAAAGATAGCTTATGATGTCTACTTAGTTGTTAAAGAATTCAACAAGAATATTTGGAGAATAGAACTACATGAGATCACCTTGAGAGAATTCATGAAAGCACTGGAAAGGAAGAGAAGTATAGATGAAAAACTAGTTGAAGCAGAGATCTATAGAAGAAGCCTTGATCGATTAATAGGTTTTAGTCTAAGCCATGAACTATGGAGAAAATATGGTAAGAAATGGTTTGGAGCTGGACGGGTTCAGACACCAGTTTTAGGATGGATTATTGATAAGTATAATGAGTACTCCCGGAATAAATGTAGAAAACTAGTGTTCCGGGTGAAAGATTATCCTAGAATACACTTATCTATATGTATACCATATAAAGACAGGGATCTATATGATAAGCTATCTAGTATCGGAAAGGCCCGGTTTAAACACGTTAAAACCTATATAGAGACTATAAATCCAAAACCACCCTATACAACTGATGAACTACTATATGATGCTAGTAGATATGGTATATCATCATCTACAACTATGAAAATAGCACAGGAACTATTTGAATCAGGATTAATAACATATCATAGAACAAACCACCACTACATATCATCAACCGGCATCTCTATAGCTATGAAGTATTTGGAAGAAAAGAAACTAATAGAATATAGTAAACCAAGCCATTGGGGCGAACCGGGAGCACATGAAGCTATTAGACCAGTCCATCCCCTCGATAGAATGGATCTAGAGAAAACTGTAGCTGAAGGATTGATCAATCCCATTATACCACTAACTCATCTCCACTATAGAATATATGATCTAATATTCAAGAGATTTATTAGCAGTCAGATGAAGCCTTATCGTGTATTGAGACGGGAATACCTAGTAGAGCTTGGTGAGGGGTATAGTGAGAAACTAGTATTAGATGTTGGGATCGTGGAGAATGGATTTAATTTGATAGTAAAACCCCGAGTCTATGAAGAATTAAGAAATATATTAGAGTTTGAATCGGATATAGAGTTGATAGTCAGCAGGATCGCATCTAAAACAGTATTGTATAACGAGGGTGGAATTATTAAGAAGATGAAAAATGAAGGTTTAGGAAGACCTAGTACATATGCTAAGATCATCTCTAGTATAGCTAGACATGGCTATATTATTAGGTCTAAGAAGAGAAACTATCTAATACCAACGAAAACTGGTGTTGAAGTCTATGGTTTCTTAACAAGTAATTATCCAGAACTAGTATCGGTCGAGACTACTAGGAGGATGGAAGAAATGATCGATCGGATAGCATGTGGGGAACTATCTTGTGGAGAAGCATTAACAACTATATATGGGTTGATCAAGGAATATAAGCTTCCACTATCCATAATTGAGGTAGAAACTAGTATTTCCTCTTAACATGAATAGCTATAAATGACCGGAGCCTACCACGTCTCCTCTCACTACCGATCTCAATCTTCTCCAACACGATGCCCTCACCTAGTCTATGGCGAAGCTCATTATATATATCAACAGCTTTACTAATATAGTCGCCAAAACCCTTGATCACAATATGATCTATTCCCTCTTGAAAACTAATAATGATATCAAATACATAATCATCAAGAGGTTTCCTACCAACATCAATAGTTCTCGAAATACCAGAACTCAACAATAACACCCTCCACAAAATCAATCACAAACATACCTATAAGAAAGAACATATATTGAACAACATTAATAAACACAACGATAACAATACCACCAATAAACGAAATCTCCACACGAAATAAGGGAGGATACTGGGGAGTATCCTATGAACCAATATAAACAAAATCAAGACCATCTCTCTTAATGGTAAATTGGTTACACACCAAGTAACCCCCCAGTATCACACCCCTATTTCCTATGGAAATCAATTAAATTTCTCATGAAGGTATTAAAGGAGACTCTCAGTTGTAGAGGAGTTAGTTTCTTTTCACAGGAAACATAGGGGTGGCACTCCCCGGTGTCACCTATTTAAAACACACTAAAACTAAAGAGTAGATTATCAATTCTAAAAAACATTTATCATAATATCTTATAGTAGGCACAACCCCTATATTTCGCTTGGAAAAATAATCTAACTTTATGTATGGAAAAATATTTTTAATCAAAGCTACTTTATAGATCATTACTATTAAGATAATCTTCATTATACAAACCATTAACTGTAATATCTGAAAAATGATTATGAACAAACTAATTTTTCCATAGGAAATAATGGGGTCGGGGGCTCAATAGTATATACTACGAGGTAGTGGGTCGAGTGGAAGCATAGGGGTGATACTGGGGAGTTACATCAAATAAATAGTAATAAATGAGAATAGGAAGTAAACATTAATAACTATGAGTTCAAGTGGGTCCAGTAGAAACATAGGGGTGGCACTCCCCGGTACCATTTAAACAATAAGATACACAACATAGAAAAAATAAAACCATATAAACATAAGAAAATAATATTGAAAAACCCACCGCAAAACCCTCCACCCCTCTCAGGGGTAGAGCCTCCACTACGCCCCGGGAGAGATCAGATCTCTCCGGGGCGAGGAAACACCGCACACCCCGTAGAACCATGGCCCCGTGAAGGGGCACGGCGAATAGCCGTGGCTCCGGCACAGAAACGACACGGCCACCACACAGATGGCGATGAGACGGTGTGGGGTCTCCGGTGACGGGGGCCCGGTAACCCGTCGAGGACGGTGGTGGATGCGTTGAAACGGCCGGTCCCATGGGGTGCAAGGCCCCTGAATTGTTTAGGGGGGATGAGGTCTACGCGATCCCCGGTGGGGGCCGCTTAGTCTAATGTGGAGGTATTTACAGAATGCGGGTTATGCTCTATCCCTGAGAGGGGTGGAGGGTTTTGCGGAGATGGGGTTGTTTTTTAGCATGGTGGGTTTTCCCAGTATTTTTTGATTGTTTTTTCTAGTTCTTCTTGTTTTTCTGCTTTACTGTATTCTTCTAATATTTCTTGGTTTAGTTTATGGAAGGTGTTCATCCATTTATATAGTTTTATTAATTTATTGTATATGTTTTTGAAACCTGTTATGTACAGTGATGCTGCTACTGCTTCTATGCTTGATAATATACATGGTTTTCCATAGTTTACCGGGTTTCCGGGTAGGAGTGGTGGTAGTTTATAGTGTTTACCTCTTATCCCCTTAAACCTGGTTGGTGATAGTTTCTTCCAACTAGCATCCAAAACTACTAATCCATATTTCTCAATATATTCTCTACACCATCTACCTAGATAGTTTATTGCATAAGGGTTTAAGACTACCGGATATCCTCTAATCTTTCTAGGGTGGATCCTATATGCTATCCCATATCTAATCATTTTTAACGAGGTATTCTTCTTTGGATCATCTTCTCTAAAATAAATAACCATGATCTTTACTCTTTCATCAATAAGCATTTCAATCAACTATATCAATAAGATTTTTTATATCAAAATATATTCTTATATATCAAAGAATATCTTTATTATAACCAAATACGGTCTAGGGTGGATGAGAATTGGCTGGAGCAATAGTTTTGATCCAGACAGAGATCGGTGCAGAGTCTAGAGTTATGGATGAATTAATGAAGATCCCTGAAATCAAGGAAGCATACATTGTATATGGTACGTACGATGTTGTAGTAAAGATTGAAGCAGATACTCTAGAGAAGATTAGAGAAGTAATAACTGATAAGATTAGAAAACTCACAGATATAAGGACAACAGTTACTATGATAATTGTCGAGAAGAAACAGAAGTAAAACATCATAAATACTCTACTTTTTTAAGTTTCATTCTCTCCTTTATCTCTAGCAAGAATCTTCTTCATATCCATGATCTTATCTTCTGTTAAATCAGAAGCATCGAGGTTACTATGTAGTTCTTCGAGGATCCAGGAAACAACATGTTCAATCCTATTTATCTCTCTTTCATTTGTATCACTCCTACTTTTTAATGACATTATTTCGTCTAGTAAGAGTTTCTGAACTCTCCATAACTTATCAATTTTATTCTCTAATTCACTGACTCTATCTCTTAATCTCTTCTCTACAACTTCCAAGAACATACACCATATACTTTCAACTACTATACATAAAAATGGTATTAGTTAATATTGTATGAACAAATATATATATTTTATGCATCTTAAATACAAAATCAAACTAGAAACACAGTAAGTTAATTATCTTATAGTTTCTATTAAATGAAACCATACATTAAAAGTAGAGAATATAGGAAATAATAAGTGGACCGGCCGGGATTTGAACCCGGGACCTTCGGCTTTCTTCGACCCCGGTCAAAGACCCGATGAGGCCATGCAAGGCCGACGCTCTTCCAGGCTGAGCTACCGGCCCATCTTTTCCTACTAATCTATATTTGTATCTCATTATGTAAGGGTTTATATTCTTTTTAATTTATGTCTTCTTTATACATCTCAAGATCTTCTAGATCACTTGCTCAACTTGTCTTTATAGCTGTTTTTCTTTCTCGGGATACTTGGTTTTATTTGTAAATAATATTTTCTATTTTCTCGATCCTTAAATTAATTATTTCTATACCATACCTATACGCTTCTCTAATATGTAGGTATTCATATATGGTTGTTGTTAAAGCGATCTATGTAAGAGTTGTCAGTATACCTAAAATAATTGTATAAGGTAGAAAAGAGATACTTTGAAGTCTTACATTTTATTACCTAATTTATAGAATAGGTCGAAGGCTATTTTTATATGTTTGTTTAAAGAGTACCTGCCACATCAACTCGTTATTATACTATTCTTACACGATTAACTTTCTTATTCTGCCAACTATATCTACGTATTCTCTTTGAACGGCCGAAACCACATGCTGCACAATACCCTTTCGCTACATTAAACGCGTTTCTACCACATCTCCTACATCTTATATGAGTCTTGCTCCTACCATGTTTACCCATACTAGGTGTTCCTTTACCCATAACCCTTCACACCCCGTTACTCTTCAGTTGGTGATACAAGGATTACAGTATCTCCTCTAATAACTATTGTTCCTAGTTTACGTGTTGTTCCATCATTCTTTAGTTCTTCCGCGTCATCGAGCACTATGTTTAAGTGGAGATCATAGCTTTTAAGTTTACCTCTTATCTCCATATCACCCTTTATTCTTATCAATACTCTGTTTCCAAGATTTTCCTGTAATAATTTGTGTGCAGTTTCACTCAAAACTATAGGCACCCCGGTTCTATAACGTATTTTTATCACTAACGAGCGTTGGGGATATATGGTTTATTCTATCTTAATATCTCTATTTAGAGTTTATATATTATTTGGTGAATTAGTTTTGGGTAGGAGGCATGTTTTGTCTAAGAGGGATAAAAAGAAGATTCTTAGTGAATTAAACAGTTTCTATACAAATCTTAACATTAGTAGAGATGATGTATTAGAATTGTTTGAAGAAAGAAACATGTATAGGATACTGTTGATCAACGGTGAACCCGGGTTCTTCTATTATAACAGTAAATGGTTTCCTCACTTGAAACTATTACTTAAGAAACTAGATATTGGTGCTCCAATTGTTGTAGTCGATACTGGTGCTGTTAAACCATTATTGAGAGGAGCTGATCTAATGGCTCCTGGTATTAGGGAGATAAAGGGATCTTTTAAACCAGGCGATCCTGTTATAGTTGTTGAAGAGAAAATGGGTAAACCATTCATGGTTGGAGTTGCTTTGATCAGTTCCATGGATATAGTTTCTGGTAGAGTTAAGCGTGGTAAGGTTGTTGAGAATATTCATAGGATAGGGGATAAGCTTTGGAATATCGTCTAGCTTTATATAAGATTATCTTGTTTCTCTTCAAGGTTTCTACGTCTATTCATATATACCCCTAATCCACCAATACATATAATGATCCCTGCTAGACCTGTATAGTAGGTTGTTGTGGTGAGGTTTTTTAGATTCCAATACTCTTTTTCATATGACTCATTATATGCTCTTTCAATTAATCCTCTTGGTGATTCATAGTATGTTATCTTTGATGAATAGCTAATATTTATGATCAGAGACACTAATGCTATGAATAATGATAAACCAATTATTATTAATAAGCTAGTATTTATTAGGTCGTTAAACATTATACATCATCACCATATACCATAATAATTATTATTTTAAAGAGCACTAATAAGTTGTATCTATAGATACTCATTGTTTCAGATAGATATGGGAGTGTGAAAGTTATGGTTTTTAATGATGGAGATTTCATATTAGTCGAGTATAGTGTCAGGGTTAAGGAGACTGGTAACCTGGTTGATACTTCTAATGAGGATCTAGCTAAGAAGGAGGGGGTATATGATTCTGATAGATTATATGGTCCAACATTGATAGTTATTGGTAAGAAGTGGATTAACGAAGTAGTAGAGAATGTATTGAAGGAAATGAGTGTTGGCGAAGAGAAGACTGTAGAGGTTCCACCGGAGAAAGCTTTTGGACCGCGTGACCCCGGTAAAGTTAAGGTTTTTAGCATACGTGAGTTTCAGAGGAGGGGTATTAA
>NJDP01000048.1 GCA_002254665.1 Desulfurococcales archaeon ex4484_58
TCCATAACACTATCACCTACACTCACAATCTCCTCTTGTCTAAAACTATATTTCTCCATAATGAATCTAAGGGCTTTACCCTTACTAACATCTATTGGTGTTAAATGGATAGCATAACCGCTAAAACCTACCTTTACATAATCATACTTAGTCTCTATGAAGTTCTTAATCTCTCTATATATTCTATGAGCTGAATCTCTATATTCCTCCCTAATTTTTAATGCATAATCATGAATTCTAAACTGGTTTTGCCAAGACTCTACTACGTATTCACTATAGTTCAGTAGTGCGTCTTCTAATGGTTTACGTGCACTAATACTTGTTAAATGATAAACTTTATCACCCTCCATATACACGAGTGAACCAGTTTCACCAATACATGGGCCAGATAAACCCAAGTACTTCTTGAGACCCACAACAACAGGTAATGCATTACTAGATACTAATGTTATCATTATGTTTCTCCTCCCTAACTCCCTAAACATGTCTATTAATTCTGTACATATAACAGTTGATCTGCGATCAACTGTTATAGTGCCATCAATATCTAATGCAAACATTTTATACTTAGTCAATTCAATACCGCCTTCTAAATTATCTATCATAAATACCTTGTCAATAGTATATGACTTAATATTTTTCCCTAGTATACATGCATAAATCGTATATACATATATATACTTTGTGGGAAAAATGTGGATTGATATATACTTCTATAGATAGATTTATAAATATATCCATGACTAGATAAAACATAGAAGAGTACATTGAAATAATGAGGCAAAAATAAACATAGTTCTATCATATAGAGGAGGTGCCATATTCTTGGTAAATTATATGAAATTTGCGTTCTTGTGTAAAGAAAAACCATCTTCTAATAATATAAAAGTAGCTATAATAGGTGCTGGTCCAGCCGGATTAGCTGCATCTGGATACTTATCCTGTAAAGGATATGAAGTAGACGTGTATGATAAACAACCGTTAGCCGGTGGATTAATGACATTCGCTATACCACCGTGGAGAATTCCACGTGAAAATATTTTTTCAGGAATTAAAGAGTTAGAGGAAAAGTTCGGTGTAAAATTCATATTAAGGACTAAAATACATAGCGGTAAACCTGCTCGCGAGGAAGGAGACGAGTTTGTAGAGAAAAACATTCCATTTGAAGAGATAATTGATAATTACCAAGCAATATTAATTACAACCGGGACATGGACTTCTAAAAAACCACCAGTTAAAGGTATAGATGCTAAAGGAGTATATACTGCAGTAGAGTATTTATATAGACATAGAATATACGAGCTAGGATTAACTAATGAAAAACCACCATATGCTAAAAAAGTAATAGTGATTGGTGGAGGATATAGTGCTGTAGACGCGGCTGAACAAGCATTACATGATGGAGCTGAATCCCACCTAGTATATAGGAGAACGATCAAGGAAGCGCCAGCTGGTATATTCGAGATGAAGAGAATAGAGCGTGAAGGTGTAACTATAACCGAGCTAGCTTCACCATTAGAGGTAATAGTTGAAAATGGAGTAGTTAAAGGAGTAAAGTTTCAACGAATGAAACTAGGACCACCCGACGAGAGTGGAAGACCAAAACCCATACCTATCCCTAATTCAGAATTCATTCTAGAAGCTGATCTCGTGGTATTCGCTACCGGTGAAAGAGCTACTCCCCCGGTTTCACCGGAAGACAAAGAAGCACTTAACAAGATCGGTA
The DNA here is from genome assembly GCA_002254665.1 of Desulfurococcales archaeon ex4484_58. Classification (GTDB taxonomy): domain Archaea; phylum Thermoproteota; class Thermoprotei_A; order Sulfolobales; family Desulfurococcaceae; genus EX4484-58. The sequence continues at coordinate 1,727 of NJDP01000048.1, forward strand.
TAAAACTGACTAAATGGAATACGATCGAAGTCAATAATAGAATGCAAACAGGGAATCCAAAAATATTTGCTGCAGGCGATGTTGTCAATGGGCCTTCAAGGATCGGACCAGCAATAAGATCAGGGCTTTACGCTGCTAAGTATCTAGATAATTGGCTTCAAGCTAAACTATTAAAACCAATTCCATCACCTTAAAGGAGGGAGAGGTTTATGTCTACTGATTCATCTGCTCAAAATATTCGAGAAGAAACCGAGAAACCAAAGTATTTGAGAATAATTGATCTAGGAAAATGTATAGGATGTGGATCATGTGAAGCTGTATGTGATTTCATCCATGACGGAACAGCCTTCATAAAGTTATATCGTACATCTATCGGTCTAGATATCCCGATATCATGTCTACACTGTAGGAAAGCACCATGTATAGATGTATGTCCTACAAGTGCTATGACTCGTGATAGTGAAGGAGCAGTATATGTTGACGAAGCACGTTGTATAGGATGTATGGCTTGTCTATATGCTTGCCCGTTCGGTATACCCGAACTAGATCCTCGTGCACGCGTATCTATAAAATGTGATCTATGCCGTCCATTAAGAGCTATGGATCTAGAACCAGCTTGTGCCGCTATCTGTCCAACAAACGCTATTGTATATGGTGAAGAAGTAGAGGTGTTTAATACCGTAAAGAAGCGTGTAGCCGAAATGTTTGCTAAAACTAGGTTTGAAACATTACATGAAGGATATAAGCCTTGAACTCCACACTAATATATTTTTTACTATCAATACCATTTATCACGGTTATTCTAGGCTCTAAAATAAGAAATGATAATCAAAAATACGTAGTTAAATCTATAAGTTATACTTCATACTTGTCTATAGTAATTGTATTATATAGTATGGAATTGATCGATGAGTTATCACTAGTATATACTATATCAATTATATTATTGGCTTGGCCCATCTCTTTATATACAGAGAAATATACTGTATTAAATAGATATCCTAGTTATTTACCATTGTTTATAGATTTATTCTCGTTATCCATGATCACAGCTTATTTATCGCCAAATATACTTGGATTAATTACTGCATGGACTATTGCTGAATTAATTGGTTTTATACTTATAGGTTTAGGTGAACAACATAGTATCGAAGGATCAACGAGGGCCTCACAAAACTTTCTATTTATATCAGCTTTGACATTTGAGCTATCAATATTTACATTAACATATATAGTAATGACTACACTAACCTTTATCCTAGGTGCAACCAGCAGCTTAGAAGCATTAACTATACCTTTCTGGATATTAGCTAAAAACAAAATTGAAGTTCCAAGTATATTAGCTTCGTTATTAATCATAGGTTTTATTGCAAAATCTGGTCTAGTACCTCTTCACTTCTGGTTGCCAAGTGCTCATTCAGTGGCTCCTTCACCAGCCTCTAGTTTATTGAGTGGTGTAATGACAGCTATGGGCGTCTATGGATTGTTAAGAATAAATATGATCATCGAAACTGATCTACAGCCATTAATATATGTTCTACTAACTATAAGCTTAATATCCATACTCTATGGAGGACTACAAGCACACATGCAACGTGATGGTAAAAAACTATTAGCATATAGTACAATCGCAGGTAATGGTTTCTCAATGATACTTCTTACATACTACATATATACAGGAGACATAGACGTATTAATAGCATTGATAGTTTCTATACTAGCACATATGAGTTATAAAGCAACATTCTTCCTAGATATAGGATTAGCTGAGCAGATTACTGGTTTTAGATACATCCATAGATTAAGAGGATTAGCTTCTACACTACCAATCTCAACACTTGGAGGATTACTAGCTTTCCTCTCAATAATAGGTGTACCGCCGACGACAGGGTTTACATCAAAACTATTATCAATACTATTAACTATAAGTAGATTTCCAGACCCACTCGTACTAGGTATATTTATATCAATTATCTTATTCATAGTATTCTCGATAATCATAGGACTCGACTATGTAAAAATCTATTTTGGTAAACCCTCGATAAAGCTTGATCAAAGAAAAACTTTACTAGAGAAAAATCTTCTTCAACAATACTGTGTATTATTTGTTGGTTTAACAAATATCTTATTTACGCTTTCAATATTACTATTTAATAGATTTACAAGTTACGTGATCATATATATACTTGCTTCACCACTCTTACTAGTCTTGGTTTATCTTATAAATAATGTTATGAGGAGAGAAACTTGATCTGGGAATTGATCCAGAGATATACATATTACATTTTATTATTGGTAATAATATTATTTGCCGATCATATAATAGATCGTAGGCTTATGATAAGTAGAGTTTTACGTATAGTAGCATTTGCATCACCATGGTTTATACTACCAGTTATAGGGTTTGAATTCAAACTACTAAATATAGTATTTATACTACTAGCTACGCTAGGCTCTATAATAATAAGTTTCTATAGTGAAGGATATCTCAAGATATTATTTGGTAAAATATCAAGTCTACAAATGATTATCGACATTACACTATTATTCATAATAATATTCTTCACCACACAGAATCTAATAGAGTTTGTAATTATATGGATAATAGTTGAACTAATGGGTTCACTCCTCGTACTACTTGAGAGAGGGATGAGAAACTATAATGTTGTAATGAAATACCTCCTAGTATGTGTAACTGCTGGCGATATATCACTATTTCTATTGCTCGCTTTAACAGCTATGAAAATAGGATTTGATCAAACATTAATCGTAAGCTTAGAGGAATTAAAGAATCTAAACCTAACACTAAATCCTCTATTAACTATCTTAGCTTTAATAGGATTTACTACGAAACTAGCACAGATCCCTCTACATTTCTGGTTAGTAGATACATATACCGAGACGTCATCCCCTGGAACTGCTATATTTAGTGGATTAATGTCTAAAATGGCTATTTACGCTATACTAAACATATACTCTTTACTAAACCTGGATATAACAATATATACTTACATGTTATTGATTCAAGGAATAATAACTACGATCTACGGCTTCTTATTAACAACGCTTCATAGTGATATTAAGAAGATAATGAGTTATAGCTCTCTCGGTCACTATGGAGTTATGACTATGATCGCTTCCCTAATACCCTACAACAACATATTCTACACATTACTATTACTCTATGTACTTTATCACGGATTCCTAAAGATCCAAGCCTTCCTCAATGTTTCTACTATAGAAATCCTCACTAATACTAGGGACATCTATAGACTAGGTTATTTAGCACAAGTAGCTAGGAAAGTCTATAGTTATTCAATAATAACTTTCTTATCATTAATAGGGATACCGCCTACTCTAGGTTTTTATGCAAAATTTGCATTACTAGTCTCACTATTCATGTTATTTAATCAAGTACCACTAATTTCCTTAATAATAATTATATGTATAGGTTTTGCATCAGTATTTTCAGTAATATATTCTATAAAATACATCTCTACATATACTTCCTCCTACAGATCAAAACCTATAAGAACAACAATACCTTTAACTAATACACAATATTGGAGCGAGATATGCTCTGCTGTATCGGCAGTTATATTACCGTTAATGTTTCTATTTATAGGAGTAAATACATTCATAGATAGAATAGCATTCATAGTCTATGTATTGAGCATATTATCTATGTTTCTAACTTACATTATATACAGAAAATATGCTCCAAGAGAAACAAAGATCTGGGTTGGTGGTATAGAGGTATGAGTTCATTAATGGGTTCAATACTTAGATCATTAGAAAGAATGCTACTGAAGTTCAGACATGGAGTAGTTAGATTTAAATTTTCTATACCTAGCTTCCTAGAATACATTATTGTCAAAACCGTATACATAGGGGATCGCATATTAAACCTAATACTTTATTACACTAAAAAAGCTTCTCGAATAGTTAATCTACTACAAATATCAATGATCGATTCAATGATTGTTGCTTCTCTATGGTATGGTTTCATATTATTGATAATAACATTTATTGTTTTACTAGTTTATATAAGAGGGGGTATGTAGAGATGATAGAGCATATTGTGGTGTCTATTATAGTTGTATTGTCGATCATATTTCCCACAATACTTGATGGTGTAGAGAGGAAAATTAAAGCTAGAATACATAGTAGAATTGGGCCTCCGATTCTTCAGTCTTGGTATGATATTATTAAGTTATTTGGGAAAGAACAGGTTATGCCCCGGAATTCTCTTCATGCTGTTATGTTGCTTATACTTTTGACTATAACTCAAGTTTTCTTAATAGTATATACGAGCGTATCTATAATATTTCAGATCACACAATTCGATATAGTAGTTATAATTGCATTGTTTATTATTTTACAAACAATATTCATATCTATACCATTAACAATACCTAATACATTTTCGGTTCTAGGCGGTTCACGTGAAATAGCATTAACCCTAGTTAATGAAGCATTATTCATAGTTATTATGGGATTCTTCATATACTATACTGGAATAACTAGTTTTAAACAATTAACACAACTCTCACCTACAGTCTATCTACTAATTCTTCTTCTAGCACTTTTCATTACAGGCTATGTATCAAGCGGTCGAATACCATTTGATATAGCTGAGGCCGAACCAGAGCTAGCATCTGGTCTTATGATCGAGTTTAGTGGACCTATACTAGGAGTTTTCTTATTAACATTCCATATTAGGAGGTTCTTCGTAAAATTCTTTCCGTCAATATTATTTCTAGGACTATTTATCCACACACCCATATCGTTAATCATAGCTGGTTTCATCACAACGATCATTCTATGGATCATATACGCTGTTATCGCAGCTATACTTGGCCGGTCACGCGTAGACTTGGCTCCAATAACATTGTTAAAGATTTATTTAGTACTAATAGCATTATCTATCATAGGATATTATTTAAAGGTGTAATGATATGGACATTTCTCCTATTCTTAAAAATTATAAAAAGATAGTAGAATCTATTGGAAAATCAAGTTTTACGCATGTAGGTGACACTATATACATAATTGTTGAGCCAAATAAGCTTCGTGAATTAGCAGAGATTCTCTATTGGAAAATGAATTGCTACCATAGAACATGTGTAGGTGTTGATGAAAGACCTTTGAATGGCCATTTTGCATTATATCATATATTTGGAGATGACACTAATGGTTTACATATTGTTGTCAAAGTATATATTGATCCGGAGGATCCGGTTGTCCCTAGCATAACAGATATTGTTCCAGCGGCTGATTGGTGTGAGCTAGAAGCATATGATTTACTAGGAATAAAGTTTAGTGGAAGAAAACTATATAGACTAGTATTACCTCCAACATGGCCTCATGGAGTATATCCTCTTAGAAAAGAAACACCCTATAATTATAGACCTTCGGTAAAAATTATTTCTGGAGAAGAGATTGGGGAATCACATGATAAAGCAGTTGTTCCAGTCGGTCCTTATCATCCAGCATTACATGAACCAGAGTATTTCGAACTATACGTTGAAGGAGAGAGAGTAGTTGATGTTAAGTATAGAGGATTCCATGTACATAGAGGGATAGAGAAACTAGGTGAATCTAGAACTACTTATCAGCAAGTAAACTTTTTAGCTGAGAGGATCTGTGGCATCTGTGGTTTTGAACATAGTGTTTGTTACGCATTAGCTGTTGAAAAAGCAGCTAAGATCGATGTCCCGGAAAGAGCGCAATACATTAGATCAATTGTATTAGAGATTGAAAGAATTCATAGCCATCTACTATGGATTGGTGTAGCAGCTCATGTCTTAGGATATGATACTGGTTTTATGCATATATGGAGAATACGTGAATTAGTCATGTATATAGCTGAGAAACTAACTGGCAGCAGGAAAACTTATGGTATAAACCTGATCGGTGGAGTTAGAAAGGATATTAATGAGGAGAAGAAGAAAGAAGTTATTGAAAAGCTCGAGATCGTTGAAAAGGATCTTAAGAAATTAATAGATACAATGGTTAGCGTTCCAGAATTAAAGAAGAGATTAACTGGAACCGGTATTTTACCAAAGAGTGAAGCACGTAAACTTTCAGTAGTGGGCCCCACTGCTAGAGGTTCTGGTTTAGATAGAGATATAAGACGCGATCTACCATATGCCGCTTATAGTGAAATATCATTCAAAGTCCCGGTATATAGTGAAGGAGATAATCTTGCTAGATTCTTAGTACGCGTCGAGGAAGTATTTGAGAGTATTTCTATAGTAAAACAATTATTGGATCAATTGCCTAGGGGAGATATTATGGCTGAAAGCATAGAGATCCCAGAGAGGAAAATGGGGGTAGCGGCTGTTGAAGCTCCTCGTGGTGAAGATGTACATTTCATTATCACTGGTCGCGGTAAACCGTATAGGTGGAAAGTACGTGCTCCAACATACAATAATATACCAGCACTAAAGGTTATGCTTAGAGACCAAGCATTAGCAGATGCTCCTCTAACTATAGCTAGCATCGATCCCTGCTTCTCATGTACTGATCGTATAGTTGTTATTAAAGATGGGAGAAGGTATAAATTGATTCCCAATAAAGGAGGTGTTGTATTGTATGGGTAAACTAGGTTTTATAAAAATACTTGTTATTGCTGGAGAAGCTGGTAGAGTAACTCGTAGATACCCATTTAAACCAGAAACTCTAGTGAGCGAGGATTTCCGTGGTAGGATCGAGTTTGATGAAACAAAATGTATTGGTTGTGGTGCATGCGTTAATGCTTGTCCACCAAATGCTCTTGAGCTTGTAGATAAAGGTGATGGTACATTATTACTAAAGTACTTTATTGGTAGATGTATATTTTGTTGGAGATGTATAGATGTATGTCCTACCGGAGCTATTACTGGAACACGTGATTTTGAATTAGCAACTAATGATGTAAGCGACCTATACGAAGTAGTTGTCCATGAGAGAGCAGAATGTAGTGAGTGTGGAGGTAAGTATTCAACTATAAGACAGAAAGAATATGTCGTAGAAGCTGTACCTATCACTGAATCCTATATTGATAAATGCCCTGATTGTAGGAAAAACAAGTTATTACGAGCACTTGAAAGGAGGAGAGGAGGGGTTTATGAGTAAGTTTTTAAAGAAGAGTATATGGGTGTTCCATTTAAATACTGGAAGTTGTAATGCATGCGATATTGAGATACTAGATGTTCTTACACCGTATTTCGACGCTGAGAGATTCGGTGTTAAACTAGTAGCTAGTCCTAGACACGCCGATGCATTATTAATGACCGGGCCAGTAACCCTTGAAGCATTACCTAAAGTAATAAATGCTATTGAAGCCACACCCAGACCACGGATATTAATAGCTATGGGTTCATGTAGTGTAGGCGGTGGTATATGGCATGATACATACTCAACCATCGGCGGTGTAAGAGAACTATTAAAGATCTTGAAGGAAAGAGAGATTGAAGTAGATCATGTATACTATATTCCCGGATGCCCAATCAGACCAGAAGCAATAATCTATGCTATCGGTTTAATAAAGGGTTTAGTAGAAAAGAAGATATCTTCCAAGGTGAAAAAAGCTGTCCGAAGAACAAGTGGTTGAGATCTACATATGTAGCATAGAGTCAATCAAACAACCTATACCACGTCACCACATATCAAGCATAGCGATGTGCATGAAAGAGAGTGAAAAAGCGTTGTCTAGTATAGAGGAGATAATAAAAGATAATATTCTCGAAGAACTAACTATTAATGGTGAAACATTGATAATAGACAGGAGCTTAATAGAGAAGATCCTAGGAAAGGAGATTGAACAAAACCAATATATAAGGCTAGTTATCAAGTAGTGCTCAGCACCAGAAACCTTCTTCACCACTCAGCTTATCTAGCCTTCATCACATCTAATTATCCAATAAACCCACATACACCTATAAATATACCTAAAGAAGTAAACAACGTACCTAAAAAGCTCTTTTAAATGGTTTTTCTCTTGCAATAGGTATTAATAAAAGCCTAGTTAACACAGGCAAGATACCTGTAACCAGAACTGTTACAGATACACCGATTCTACCTATAGCTTCAATAAATAACCACATACTAATACCAAGTCCTAAAGCACCGATTATTGCCGATACTAAAAATAAGCTTTTTCCATTTAAAAGCTCCTCTAAAGCTTTACCAATTATCAGCGATAGCGGTAGAAATGCAAAGAAGTTACGTAATAAAGCTACTGTTAAAA
>NJDP01000049.1 GCA_002254665.1 Desulfurococcales archaeon ex4484_58
ACAATATCCCTTAATAGGATCTCAAGCTCAGTAAGTGTTCTTTCATCTCTTATAATCTCCATTTTCTTGATCATTCTAGTAATCTTGAATTCCTTGGTTAGTCTACTCTCAAGGATCTCTCTTATCTCCGGGGTTAGTTCCCTCCTAATCCTTATCTTAATAGAGTATCTATCATGAATTTCTCCGGGCAAATCTTTTCTCATAGGCCGCTCGATCTTTATCTCAATACGTTTAGGCTCGATCTTTATTTCTTTTAATTTCCTACTCCTAATCTCTTTATCTAGTAATTCCTTAGTATGGTCTAGTATGGTTAGTAGAGGTTCTCTAATAACTGGTACACTGGTTGCTAAGTCTTCAAAACTGCTTCTCCAATTTTCAATATCCTCTGGTGATACTATATAGGCTAACTCCTTTACTTCAATAGTGGGGGTTTCAAGTTTAAATATTGGTGGAAGTTTTGTTTCAACAACTACACTAACTGGTATCTCAACTCTTAAATCCTTGATTTTTATGGAAAATGGATTATTTACTTGTAGGTCGAATACTGGTATTTTTACTGGTAGGATAGCTATCTTTACTTCATACTCTCTACTTGCTTTAACATTATCCAATAACACCAAGCCTCTTAAGAACTCTCTCTAAAACATTTACTTTAGTAATTATTTGTGGAGACAACCTTATAATACCATCTATATGTTCAACTATACCTAAATTCTTCAATATATCTCCAACAGTATAGGCTTCACCAATATTTAATCCATGATCAACTAGTTCTTGTACAGTAACATTGGTTTTATTGATTAACTGTCTTAACACAACTTTAGCATTATCACCATGAGCAGGATCCCTGAATACAGTATCTAATTTAACATAGATCCATTCCTCGAAAAAATCAGTTAATTCTAAACCAGATGCTTCACCTAATTTCTTCCTAAAATCCTCGTCTTTAAAAAGCTCAAATAAATCGTCATATAGTGAAGCTATGATCCACCCAATACTCATATAACGTAGTCTAACTACATTCTTCTCAACAAACACTCCAAGTCTCGATAATATCTCATCTACGTAGTCATCTATAATTCCACGATACATTTGTTTAAAACTATCAATATCGATACCTCCAGTCTCATATAGGAGGCGTAGAATCTGTAGAACATAGTTACGTGACGGTAAGAAGGCTAGTAACGATAACATAAACTCACGTGTAACCTTAGACAATACCCGAGGTTCAGTAGCCATAAAGTTTTCACCTCTACACAATAATATATCATATGTTATACTCTACTTATATCTAGGTGGTTAAATGGATATTGTTTTCAAAAAGATACGTTACATAGTTTTACCTAGAAGAGATAAACTGATTTATCTAGAAAACAAAGATATAGTTATAGAGAATGGAAACATAACATGTATAAGTGAAGAATGCAATGTACCACGTGGTGCTGAGAAAATAAATTCTAAAAACTACATAGTATTGCCTGGTTTTATCGATGCACACACACATATAGGCTATATGTTATTTCACGGTTTATTCAAAGATAGAGTTTCACACGAGTTTTTCAATAAAATCTATCAATTAGAAAATGATGTTATAGATGGAAATACCGTCTATAGAGTGAGTAAAGTGATGTGTATATATATGCTATTGAATGGATTTATAGGATTCATTAACATGTATCATTACCCATTAGAAACAATTAATGCATGTAGAGAACTAGGTATTTTCATGGGGTTGGGGCCTGGATTAGGGTTAAAAAGTAATATAGATTTGATTAGATTCATTAAAGAGACTAGAGAATATAGAAACATAGTTCCAATGTTTAATGTCTATAGAGTATGGGGAGAGGATATAGATTCACTAAAAGATTTTATAGAACTAGAAAGTGAAATACTCGTATATAAAAATATACAAATAGCTATGACAAGACGAGAGGTTTACCTATTTAAGAAGAAAACCGGAAAATGGCCTATAGAGTTTCTTTATAGAAACAGTATTATTGATACTAATACCATTATAGCCCATATTAACTGGGTTTCTAATATGGAGATAGGGTTTTTAAGTGAGAAACAAGTTAAGGTAGCGGTTATCCCATCTACTACAATGTATATAGGTGAACGGGGTTTCACTCCCATATATGAGATGATGAGAAAAGGTATAGTTGTGTTGATCGGTAGCGATGGGGGATTGTATGGTCTATCTCCATTGCAACATTTGATCAGAGATCTGGTACTACTATATAAATATAGTTATGGAGATAATAGATTGAATATAGAGGAGTTATTAACTAAATACTTAACTATAAGCTACGAACTACTAGGACTAAACAATAGAGTGATAGATAAAAACATACCTGCAAACTTCATAGTTTTATCGATAGATAAAATACATTCTATTCTTGCTACTAAAAATAATTTATTGGACACATTAGTTAATTCACAGACAACAATAGATTATGTATTTATTGATGGAAAACTAGCTGTTGAACCTGGAAATAAACATAAATTACTCAAGCATATAGAACCTGATCTCAAATGGTTAAATAGATTTATTGAAGAAAAATTGATGATAAACAATGAATAGTAAAAAGTATACTCTATATGATAGACTGGGGTTTCTAGCAGTACTTTTTACCCTAATAGCTTCTTTACTATCATTTATAGTATATTTAATATTTCATAAAACAGAGTATTTATTCTATGCATTAATGTGGTTTATAATAGCGTTGATAGATTATATTTTATGGAGTAAAAGACCTGGTAGATGATGTATTGTGGGAGAAGAGTATTGTGGTAATTTAAGAGAAGCAGTGGAGCTTCTAGTTATTTTAAATCAATTATCTAAGCGTAAAAGCGAATATGGTGTAGATATGAGGATATCTAATTTACTCGACAAGAAAGAGGTTTTAGTAAATACTATACTTAACTATTGCGGTGAAGACGCGTATGCTAGCTATAATGAAGCAATAAATGATATAGAAGACGAAGAAAAAATTATCGAATCTATAAAGATTCTTCACGAATGTATGATTAGATATGGTTGTGTGAGTAATGTTTCATTAGAAGAATAACGATTATGGCTATGAAGAGTATTAATGAGATATAAGGTGTTTCATCAAGTGCTCTTATAAATGGTTCATTCAATATATAATATATGCTATCACTACTATTAGTTACACCCATATAATATATAGTGTCTTGTCCAGTTGGAGTATATACTGCTAATAAATAATACCTACCAGACCCAACTTTTTCCGCTATATCGCCTAGATAAAGTATAACTGTACCATTTGTATCAGTATAGTTCCTACCTATATAGATTTTCTCACCAGTATCTACATCTACGAGGTAGAAGTAGACATATCTATTGATTAATGGGGACCATCCACTACCATTATAATAAACTAGTGTAGCATTAGTCCATGCAGGCTCCCCAATCTCTATATATGGATCACTGTCGAAGGTTGTATGGTTTAATGTTGTGTTTAATATTTTAACAACATATTTCTTTGTATTGAAGGTATCGATCCAGTGGTCACCATTACGTGTTGATAGATCATTTGTAACGTTATCATCACTATCATATACCTCGGCGTCTATAGCGTATGGCTTATTATTAACAACTTCTACTCCAGAAAAACTATATGTTGTATATGGTGATATTGAATCATAGATGTTAGATCCTTCGATATCAAGTAATGTGTTATGTGGACCTGGTAATAATGAAGTGTCTGGTATATAAGCAAAACTCATAACTTCTACTCTAAACACCTCGGATCCTAGATTAGAATCTATTAGATCTAATGGTATCCATGCCTCGATAAAGTGTTCTGAACCAGAAATATAATTAGTATTATTAGTATTTAATACAATATTTGAACCATTATAGACATATAATCTGTATTCCTGTAAACCACCCAGTGATCTGCTGACTAACCATATTAGGTGAGTCCAGTTACTAGATCTAAGTGTTGTAGTGAAACTCCTTGGAACACCTAATTCTGTGTCGGAGTAGGCCGTGAATGGTACATGGATCCATGAATCAGTTCCATCACTGAGATCATCTGGTGTAGTATCTAATGCTATAGCAATAGCTGGCGTAATATTGCCGTTGATTTTAGTTATTCCTCTAATATGTACTAGTATATATAAGGAGTTGTCCGGTGGGACGATCCATAGTGAGAAAGACAATATATCAATATCAAATGCTTCACCTACTATATAATCGGTTCTCATATCATTAGCTAGATCAGTGTATGTTTGTATGTATCCTTTATCATCTAATATGTAGTGGTAATAGTATGTTGGTTCAGCTGAAACACTAAATCCTATATCAACCCAGAAATCAACTATTTGATCAGAAACCTCTGTATCTGTATTTGTATTTGATAAGACATCTATCGCTTGACTGCCGGATAGAGAAGTTATTGGTACACCATAGCCATTACCTATAAAGGATAGTGTATAGAGTCTTATATTACTTATATTCCATAGATTAGCTATTCCAAGATCACTCCATGCAATAGCTATTTCTATAGATTCTGCTCCAGGGTTAGCTACAAAGAAACTATTATTTGTAGATACGTCGTTGTAGTTGGGATCGAGTATATCAAGTGGAGAGCCATTGTCCTTAACAGATATGCCATCACCATATATAACCTTATTTGCAGTAACATTAGGGTTCGTTAGATCAACTACTATTTGGTAATCCCATGGACCATACTTGCTAACATTAGTATTACTATCGATCGTTGTAACATTACCATTCTGATGGTTTAGATCAACGTCTATTGGTATAGATAATAATAATGTAGGTTGACTAGTATTACCTATAACTCCAAGATCAGCTACTCTAACCAATATATATAAATGGTTATCATCTCCAGAAACTCTGATCTCTGTTAAATCAATATCCGGTCTATATATTGGTAAAGTCCTTGTATCGTTTATAGCATCAAACCATATGAACTCTCCTTTATAATAAGTATACTTATTACCGTTACCATAATCCCATACAAAGATATTTCTCGTAATATTTATTGAAACATCTCTAAGCACTTGTTCATCAGTATCTGGATAATACTCAGTATACCAATCATCTATAGCTCCATCTATAGAGATGAGAGGATGGAGTCTAGGTGGAATAGGCCAATCAGTCGGTAATCCATCAACTCTGGGATCATCTATTTTTTGGTCGTGTATTAGAGGTTTAAATTCATAGTTTAAAACGTTAAGTGTGGAAATGGGTAGTGCTGTTAAACTTATCAGGGATACTATAACTAAGATATACATGGATTTAGGGTCCAAAATCTACACCCAATAATATAATCTTGAAAATATAATTTTCTTTATACAACTTAAATAATTTTATGGAATATAATTACTTCTTGAATTCAATAATCCAATTATTAAGTGAGTGTTTCACAACTGGTATCTGTTTCCTAGCTTCCCCGACTATCGAGGGATCTAGGGCATATTCTAAGTATCTGGGTTTAAAACCTAGATCCAGTTCTTTAAAACCGAATGGATTAAATACTCCGCTCCTACCAGTAAACATTTTACCAGTTTGATTAACAACAACCAGATACATAGTGTTTTCATGACTCCTACTAGTAGCTAGGAAATCAAGTATTTCTTCTTTTAAAGGCCCCTTAACCCAACCAGCTTGAACTATAACTATATGACCTCCTCTATAAGCGTACTTACGGAAGAGTTCTGGAAATCTAATATCATAACAAATAGCTATATGTAACATTATGTTCTTGATCACTAGGGTCTTAGATAATTGTTTACCTGGTAATAAATAGTCTGATTCACGATAACCATAAGCATCGAATAAATGTATCTTCCTGTATACCAATTCATATTTACCACTAGGTTCTACAAGTATAGATGAACTATAACTCCTAGGTTTCTCTCTACTCTTCTCAATGAAATGTATTAACATATAAGTATCTAGTTTACCAGCTAAATCAGATATCTTAGATAAGTACTCACTATCCTCTAATTCTTCAGCTAAACGATATGCTTCCTCAGGTTTTAGCCCTGCTAATATATTTAGCATAGAATACTCTGGCAAAATAACTAGATCAGCTTCTCTATAATTCTCTAGTAACCATTTTTCCACTAATCTATAGTTTTCGAGAGGCTTAGCTCCAAATTCGTCTTGTAATATACCGACTATTAAGTCGTTCAACCCCGATCAATCCCTTAAAGCAGAGAGTTTATATATTCACTGAAGCCCAAGTGCTTTTTTCACTTCAGCAGTAGCGTTCTTCGTTAAGATCTCATTTAGATCGTATACTTCTATTTTTAAATCTTTTATAATAAACTTATCTCCTTCTACTTCATAATCTAAAATAATGTTTACAACAGCATCTTTCGGTATTTCGAATCTATCAACCAATACATTATAGATCTTAGCGTTTAGATCACTCAATATATTATTTACTTCTTTAGCATCAAGTTTCTTCTCCTTATACAAGTCTCTCAATGCAGCATTTACTACTTTTCTAATCTTTAATGCATAACCACTAACACGGACAGGTCCGGTTCTTACTTCGACCATAACTATATACACCTAGTTGATATAATTGATCATTAGGAAATATATTTCTTACTACCCCTTGATGAGGTGTTGCATCATGTATGAGATCCCGAGACTCATAGACGTAAATGCTAAATCTAAATTGATAAGAGATAAGGATAAGTTATTAATTATTGGTAGATGTGTTGAAATAGAACATCTAGGTATACTAAATAAGTATATTGAACAAGGATACGCTGTTTTAAGTGTTTGTCTAGAAGCAGAACATGTTAATATGGTTGGATTCAAACTAGCAAGCATCCTTGCTAGAAACGATTTTAGTGAAGTAACTATTTTAACGGTTGATGGAAGTATGCATTGTACACAGCTTCATTGGATGGTCGAGGAGGTTTTTAAGATAATGAGACCCGCTAGTATTAAACGCAAACATATAGTTATATATAAGGGTAGAGAATGTTTGATCGATGAGAAAACAGTTAAGATCAGTAGGTTCTTATATAGAATACAAAAGTTATTAAGAAATAGGGAGGATAGATAATGAGTTTAAATAGTGTAAATGATTTAATAAATGTTGTTGAAATAGTGGCTAAAAGAATGCTTAGGTCAATTTCTATTCCAGTAAAATATATCTACCTTTACCTACTAGCATTTATCCCTGTGATTTCATCTATATTTCTCACTCTAAACGATCCTATCATATGTTTTATTTCATTAACCACTGGTTTGATCGGATTTACTACTTTAAGTGTTTATATAATATCGTTAATCTACATGGTTAATAAACATTTAGAACTAGCTAAGATCTACTATTCGGATCTAAGAGATATTATTACAAGGATCAAGCATCGAGAAGAATTAGGGGATTTTGAGGAAGAAATAGAGGATCTACTTCTATGTAAAAAAATAAATATAGAGTATACACCAATAATTCTTGTTCCCGGATACATGCTGTTATTGATCGAAGATAACTGGTTATATGTAGTTATATTGTTTATTATATATTCTGTCTTATCTTCATTTCTAACCTACTGGACGATACAGTTATTCAATAATCATGTTAGTAAAGAGAAGAAAATTGAGTATAGTTTAACGAAGATATTAAACATAAATATCTCTAGAGAATATGGTTTTATGAAATTCGATAAGAAAGAACTCTTAATATCAATATTATCTTTTGCATCCATACTCATAGTATTCATTTATCGTTCGTACGATGTTCTTGATATGCATATATCTACACATAGAGCTAACTATGAAGGATTTAAGAATGCCTTGTTAAAATTAGTGGGGCAATACCACGATTATATAGGATAACCAGTATCGTTGTATAATTTATAGTATCCCTTATACTTTCCAATAAGATTATTCATAAAATCATGGTCTCTAAGTCTCTCGATAAAGATCCTTACATGTTCTTTTTCTAATCGTTCATGAAGTATTAGGAAATCATATTCTTCCCAAGTTAATGGAATGAAGTTTAGGTCGTAGATCTTTGCAACAATACCTAAACCTATACCAGCATCTGCTCTACCATGTTTAATAGCACTTGCTACAGCTGTATGTGTTTTTACTTCATAGTAGTAACCATTAATCCTTGAGATCAACTTATTGAAATCTATTCCCTCCTCTAAAGCTATTCTCTTCAATAGGTAGTCGAGGTAAACTCTAGTACCAGAACCTTTTGTTCTATTAACTATCACTATATCTTCTCTCAAGAAATCTCTTACATCACGTATGTTTTTTGGATTATTTTTCTCGACAATAATACCTATTAATCTACCATACCCCCTGATCAATACTGCTTTATCGGATAACCCATATTTCTCGAGAAAAGGTTTATTATATACTAGCGTTTCTTCGTCAAGTAAATGTGTTGGAGCTATATCTGCTTCTTCCCTCTTTATAGCTTCCCATCCACCACTACTTCCTATAGATAATATTCTAGTTAAGTATGCGAGATTAGATTCAACTAATATTTCATAGAGTAGATAATCATTACTTCCTATAATATTTAGTTTAGGTAGATCTTCTAATCTCCTGAATAACTGTACCTCCACAAGTGAATTCTCTAATATAACGTCTCTGTTCTCTGGTAAAATCATGTACCCATCACTATATATGAATGGTGAAATACTTCCACTCTCTAAGCTAACGGGATACGCTGTATATCCCTTTCTAGATTCGATCAATGTGACTGGTATTAACCATGTTTTTCCTAATTGCTTTTTTATCCTATATGGTACCTTAGCTTTAATTTTCTCCGAATCATTATTTGTTAAACCAATAATCCTACCTATCATTGGTTTAACTATAAGATTAAACACCATATAACATGATAGAGGGAAACCCGGTAATCCTATTAAAAGTTTATTATTAACAATAGCGATAACAGTTGGTTTACCTGGTTTTATCTTTAAACCATGAACTATAATCCCCGGTTCTCCAAGATCATTAAATACTCGGTAAACTACATCTCCTAAACCAGCACTCGTCCCACCACTGGTTATAATTATATCGTACTCTCTAAGATCCTTTTCTAACTCTCTATATAGTATATCGTAGTTATCCGGTAGCACTCCTTTGAAATCAGGATCTAAGCCTATTTTTTTAAGTCCACTAGTTACCAAATATCCATTAACATCATAGACTTTCCCATCTTCAAGGGGTTTACCAGGTTCTACTACCTCATCTCCAATAGAATAAACTGCTATACGTGGTTTTACATACACGTTAACATATTTTATTCCAAGTCCACTTAATACCCCTACGAGATTTTCATCTATAATAGTTCCCTTTAAAACTACTAGATCGCCTGATGAGATATCACTTCCAGTAGTAGATATGTTTTCACCGGGAACAGTTGATCTATATATGTAAACATTTGAATCCTCAATTCTAGTATATTCAACCATTACAACGGAATCGACACCTCTAGGTATCATAGCACCAGTCGCTATTTCAACAGCTTCCCCTCTATCTACATTTATACCTGGTTTTTGTCCAGGCTCGATTTTACCCTTAACTACGAGTTTTACCGGGTTAAGCTCATCAGCTCCAACTATATCATCGCTTCTAACAGCATATCCGTCTACCATGCTACGATCGAATGGTGGGTGATCTATTGGTGCATAAACATCTTGAGCTAAGACACGGTTAAGAGCATCCTCTATACTTACTCTCTCTATACCAAGGGGTTTTAGTGGATAATATTTCTCGACAACATCGAAAACCTCATCTACACTGATCAATCTATGAAAGATCTTCCTATCCAAGATACCACCCATTAAATAGTTTAGGTATAGCTTTTCATCGAAAGTCGTGTTATAGATTATAACATTATATTAAGGTTATTTTTAT
>NJDP01000009.1 GCA_002254665.1 Desulfurococcales archaeon ex4484_58
TAGTTTTATCTATGGATATTACTATATAGTGTTAGTAGTTGGTGTTTTTGTGGGGTATCTGTATTGTGTTCTATGGTTAGTGTTAAGCTTCCACGTAGTTTGGTTGAAAGACTTAAACGTGAAGCTCAGAGAGTGGGTTTGAGTTTTGATGAGTATTTATTAGAGTTGACTTTATGAGATCTTGATCCGGAGGAGAGAGTAGTAGAGTATTTAGAAGCTTCTAAGAGTTTATTAGAGGAGGCTAGAGAAGAGATTAAGAAGAACAATATTAGACAAGCAGCTGAGAAACTATGGGGTGTTAGTATATTAGTTGTTAAAGCATATGCTGAATGGAGAGATGGTAAGAGATTAACGAGTCATAAAGAGTTATGGGAGTATATGAGGAAAATGAAATTAGAGTTTGGAGAATGGATTTATGATGGTTGGATGACCGTTAATAGTATGCATATATGTTTCTATGAGGGATGGTGTAGTAGAGAAGATGTTGAAGACGCTATTAAGAGGCTCGAGAAATTATTAAATAAAGTAGAGGAGAGGAACAAGAGAAAAGAATCATAAGCTTAGCCAATACCTTGGAGACCCGGTAGATTTTCTTATTATATTGCTTGGTATAGGTATATTGGTGTGTTTTCTAAATATTCTATAATTATGTGATGAGGGCCGTACTCTCCGAGTGTTTAGCTATGAAGAGATCTCTAAGTTCTGATCTCTACTCTACCTCTATTCCTAGTAGTGTTTTTGCTATGTATCCTATTATGTATGTTAGTGTTGCTGCTCCTAGCCCGGTTGTGATCATTTCTATTATTTTCCTCTTAATATTCAATCCAGCTGTTAGTGCTATTATAAACCCAGTCAATCCAAGCATTATACTCGCTAATATTATTGATGATACTAATGCATAGTTTATCGGTAGCTTAAGAAAATAAGGTGTTAATGGTATAAATGCACCAACTAAATAAAAGATACCAGTATATATACCAGATTTAACCGGATCCTCGATCTTTTCAGACTCAATAATCTCCTTAACACTAATCTTTTTCTCGACAACTTCACGAGCAATACTGCTAGACACTTCATCACTAAAGCCTCTCTCCCTAAACATTTTGGAAACAAGTCCATGGATAGCCCCTGGTACAAACTTAACTAGATTCAAAAACCTATACCTACTACTCAACCTTACTTCTTTCTGAGACTTAACACTAATATATGAACCAATAGCCATTGATAATGCACCAGCAAAACCAACTATTAAACCACCAAGAGCAACATATAATGGATCATTATATGCAGCAACTAAACCAGTAGAAACAGATAAGATCTCAACCAAACCATCATTCATGCCAAGAACGGAGTCTCGTACATGATCCAGAAACTCACTAATACGAGACTCTTCATCAAGAAACTCTTCTTCATGCATCAATTCATCAACAATAATATTCTTCAAAACCTCGATTTTACCTCGTTCAAGAATACCGGAATCAATAATTTCTGAATACAATTTAATAGCTTCATTTTCGCCACGCTCTAGCAATTTAAGAGTTAAACCAAAACCAAACAATCTATAAAACAATAAGTAAAACTTGATCCTCCACCAACGAGGCTTAAAACTACTAATATCAACACTAAAATCTCTTAAAACACAAGCCCAGAAACTAGCGTGACGTGCCTCCATACTACTTATCTCTTTCAAAACCCTAGAAACCCTCTTACCACGAAGTTTTTCAGCTAATAAATTATATATGATCGAAGACTCAACTTCATCTCTATAAGCACTAATTAATTTATCTAACAAATCTTTACTAACCAAACAAGATCACAACCAAAAATCCTCCTAAAACAATATTATGAAATAATAAGCAACAATATAAACACAAATACTTAACCCCAAAATTCTATGTAAAAAGAAATAAAATAAATAACAATAATACACTACCTAACTTAACACTAAACATTAAACAGGAGGATAGAAAACGCATGGGATACTTGGCTTGATCGGTGTATTCTCATCAATATTTACATGGATAATGATCTTCACAGCTATCTATGTATCAAATTGTTATGGTTAGAGAATAAACGCATTAAGTGATCTAGGGGATTGGAATACTGCTTATGAAGGAGAATATGATTGTTTAAGTAAATATAATAGATTAAGTTAACCTGTATTCAACTATGGATTGATCATCAGCGGAACACTACTCATGTTCTCGAGTAGGTTTAGCTGTGAAATATGATTCACAATATAGATTATTAATAATAATCAGTATAGCGTTAATGATGAACGGAGCATTACCGGAGCATTATGGAGCTTATCACTTCTTATCAGCAACAATATTCTTTATAACACTTCCGATCATAGCATTAGCAACTTATTATAGAGAACATAGAAATAATCATCTATATGGTTTATTCTCATTAATAATGGGTGTATTAGCATTAATTGAATTGATAACGTTCTTCCTAGTTAAACTAGATATCATGACCGGGATAAGATTAGGTGTACCAGAGATATTATCAGCACTACCCTCATCTATATAGGCAGAAATAATGTTTTACAAAAACTAGTAAAAACCAAATAAGTTTCCTTAAAGTGGAAAAACTCTTTTAATAAACTATTGATCGAAAATTAATAGTTTATTAACTAGGTCTATAAATGTATTTTTCTACATTATTTATTACTTCATCTATTTTTTCTCTCGTCGAGTTACATAGTTTTTCCGATATAATGTTTTCCTCGCAATATTTATCAAATTCTTCCAAGTCAATTATCTCTGGTTCGTTGCCCGGTTTTATAATGATATCTACCAATAGGTCGTGGTACTTGATAAGGCCGGGTAGAATCTCTGGTGGGGTGTTTATATTTATGTATGTTCCGATCCATTCGTCTCTGCGATAATAATTATGCGATATAAACCATTCATTACTACGGACAACCATATAGTCGATATCTCCTTCTTTCTTCTCAACGTTTAATCCATCATACATACCATTACTCCTTATAGTACGAGTCAATATAACTTCTAATCCATAATCTCTCTTCTCAACACTACGGATATACCCAGGTGTTAACTCATGTACACTACCATCTGGTTTCTTATGGATAATCCTGACTCTGGGCATAACTAGTAATTTCTCAGCAATATATCTATCTATAGCATTAACGAGGAAGTCTTTGAGAGAATTATTCACACTAATTAATTGCTCAATAAAATCAACTAATTCACTTAATACACCACTACACGATTTAAAACTATGATGCCTAGGCATTGTAGATACTACTTCTCCACGGTAGAGATCAAGTTTTTCTTTAGCTAAACTAGTTAAACCGATCAATCCTATGAATTCGCCTTCATAAATAGTTTGGGGAGGATCATCTATATTCTTAGCTCTATCAATAATCTCCATAAGTTTCCTTTTCAATTCATCAATTTCTCTCTCAATATCTTCTCTACTACCATACATACTACTACTACGAAAATGTATTCCAAGACCAGAACCTATTAGTTTAGCAGTAGCGATAGCTAATAAATATTCCCTCTTACTACGATCCCTTATATGCTCTGAGATAGAGAGTGTTGATGAACCATATATTAAACTAACATATTCACCTACAACACGTAATCTATAGCTTAAACGAGGCTTTTCACCTGGTTTAACCGGCGCTTTATCAATACTAACAACTATCTTATCACCAGTATTATGTCTACAATTAAACAATATACCTTCAATATTGTTTCCTAACTCAACGATACACTTATCTAGGATCTTCTCCTTAACAATACCTACATGAATAGAGTATAAACCAATTGGTGAAACCCATTCAAAAACATATTCCAAAGAATCCACAAGGTCATCGAAAACCTTTTTTCCATCATTAAAAAAACCTAAAACTAATAACTCGTCTTCACTTGAATCCTTAATCGTAACATCAGCTGGTGAATTATCTGTTTCTAAATCAAAACGTTTACGGATAATATCACTAGCCTGTACAATAGAGTATCCTTTATCTAACAGAATCTTAGATACAGCTGTAGCAGTTATACCACGTACCCGGACACGAACCAATTCCTCTTAAACCCCATACTACTAGAGTATATCTAGTCACGGACAGTCTCCAGTATAGCTATGATCTGCCAAACCTTAGTCCTAGTATTAATAGGCATATTTGGGTCCTGACTTATAGAGTCAAGAATACTAATAGCATTAGCTGCACGTACGCCCGGAGACAATTTCTCGTCCCTCAATTGATTCAAGGCCTCTGTAGCAGCTCTCCTAATATTACGTGGTACACCAGCATCGTTTATGATGGAGAGCAACATATACATAGCATTCTTAATCTTCGCCTCATTATCTACCACATTAGTTGCCATCCATCTAACACCTCCATAATATATCTTTAAAGTGCATGATCTAATTTAGATGCCTAAGCCGATTATCTAAACAGATACACTATGCTAATATTTGCGTTATTGAAATATAATCTAATCTATATTACCCTAGAATAGCTTTAATCCTATATAAATATGGAGGGGTAATAGACTATTGTCTCGCAAGATAGATCCGATCAAGAAAATGGCTGAACTATTGAAAAGCGGAGCAACAATGCTAGCTGAAACATGTCCCGTAGAAAATTGTAACCTACCATTATTTAAACTAAAGAGTGGTGAGATAATCTGTCCAGTTCATGGTAAAGTATATATGGTTAAAACTGAGGAGGAAGTGAAAGAGATAGAGGAAGAGATAACTATTAGGAATATACTTGATAAACTAGAGCATAGAGTATTGGAGATCATAAATAGTTACACCGAAGAAACACTCTCTTCGCCAGACGAATTGATCGGGTGGCTTGAAGTTTTAGAAAGGCTCATGAAGATCAAATCTTATATTAGAGAGAAACAATCTTAAAACAATAGATCAAACACTATCCTCTTAACATCACTATATACTTCATCAAAACTCCTATTAGCATCAATTAATCTCAACAACCCCTTTTTAACCAACTCTAAATAATTATTACGAACACGCTTCAGAAACTCTAACTCCTCATACTCTGGGAAGCGTGAAGAAAGACCAGAGCGACGTTTAATCCCCACATCTGGTTCAACATCCAAATATATTGCTAGATCTGGTTTTAACGCGAAACTATTAACTTCTAATACCCAATCTAACGATGCACCCTGAGCTGTTTGGTAAGCTACACTACTATAAAAGTAACGATCACATATAACGATCGCCCCCTCTCTTAGATGAGGGAGGATAACTTTCTTTAAATGGATCAAACGATCAGCTGCATAGGTTAATGCGTCGAGAAAAGCATCTCTATACTCGTTATACTGCTTCTTAAGGATCTCAATATATAATGTATCATAGGGTTCATAAGTGTATACTACCCTATAGCCAGCACTCTCTAGATCCTCTACTAACTTATTAGCAACACTAGTTTTACCAGCACCATCTATGCCCTCCAATACAATAAATAATCCTCTACCCAATAATCTCCACCCAACCCTCTCCTTTTCTATGCAATATAATAGTGTTCTCAGAAATATTCTTAATAAAAACATCATAGTTTTTAACAATAAATAATGGGATCTCAGCTAAAACCGTACCAGTTATAAGTATGGGGTCAGGCTTAGATACGATCATACATAATGGGTTAGTTCCATACTTTTTTAAACCATAAATGATGTATGAACCGACAGTCGATCCCCTTGCTCCTCTGAAAACCATTACTCGCCCCTTAAATAATGAATTAGTTGGAAGATGTATTCCTTTATATGGATCGACTTCACCGAAGAAACTAATATAGGTATCTAATACAAGGGGTTTACCTCTGCAATCGCCATCAACAATGATGTCAACTACAAATTTATTAAACAAAATTATCCACCATACACTAGATCAACTGTTCTCTCGAACGAAGTAATATACGTATTCAATTTATGTAATCT
This sequence comes from Desulfurococcales archaeon ex4484_58, assembly GCA_002254665.1. Taxonomy (GTDB): domain Archaea; phylum Thermoproteota; class Thermoprotei_A; order Sulfolobales; family Desulfurococcaceae; genus EX4484-58. Next base: position 5,949 of record NJDP01000009.1, read on the forward strand.
ACTCATATAGAACACTGCTTTACCACTATTAGTTACGAGATAATCAAATTCTCTACTAAGCTTTGATACTATAGGACACGTACCAACAACTATATCAACCCCTCTACTCTTCAAAAACCCGATCTCGTCCTTGAAAACCTCCATGTATATATAGGGTATTGAAACAAGCAATAAGTTATCTCCAACACCTTTATCATTCTTAGAAATAATCTCTACAAGCTTCTCGAATTCATAGGGATCAAGATGAGGACAACCTATATAACCTAGGATCTTATCTTTTCTCGAAGGCATACTACCTATATATTCCTCTATCTCATTCTCATCTACAAAAACGGTCTCTATTTTATCGTTAACTAGATAGGTTTTCTCTGGAGTAATATTCTCCAATACTATTAAACCATGATCACCGCTAGCAGCTGATGCGGCCAATAATATCTTCAATAAATCGAGTCTACCCGATATACCAGTTAACATGGGTATTTCACGTATATGCTCACCTAACCATAAACCAAGAGCACCATAATACTCCCCCCTTATACTTGAAACATCAATTTTAGTAGATACAACCCTATTATCTAGAATGTGTAGCCCCCAATAATACGTGTAACCAGTTAGAGCAGCTGCTAACGCTAAAGGGCCTCCTTCGCGATTTGTTCTTGCTCCGAAAATACTGTTAGCGAATATGACTGCACTACTCTCACCCCAAGCTAAATGCTCGTTTATACCGGGTTTCCTATGGAGGTAGGGTATACATGTAAATGTTTTCTCAAAACCCATCTTCTCAAGATACATGTTTATCTCTAACTGTTTTTCCCTAAAACTACTACTTATCACTTGAGATGAACCCGCTAGATCTATGCATCCGGGATTTATTGTAGAATAAACTCTTACACGCGCACCTTTACTATAAAAATCCTTGATGAAACCTAGACCGGGTTCGCCAATATTAGTATATGATACACCAGATATATGAGCATGTACTATAGGAACTAGTTTCTCAGCACCAAGCGATTCTCCAACCTTAACTATAACTTCAAGTGCTCGTGCATAAACCCATCCATACTCTCCATTAAGCATTTTCTCTTGCTCTCTACTAAGATACATTATGGGATCGAAGCCCTCCTATATTTACTCCATGGCTCATTAAATGGTTTAGTTGCATCCACTAAGACCTTATCTCCTAAACCCTCATCACTCCTAGGATCAAGTGTACTACCATATAAATCCTTCAAAACAATTAAATCTTCACCCCCTTTAACTCTAGTAGCTATAGCCCACTCAATCATCAATGGATCATCAATATTAATATCATCATCAACAATAACCACATGCTTAACACTTGGATGAGCATTGAAAACAGCTAAACCAACATTACGTGCTTCACCAGGTCTACCCTGCTTAATAGATACAACTGCATGCAACCATCCACCACTACCAAATGTTAAACGTATAGCTTTGATATTAGGTGAAACCTTCCTCACACTATCATATATGAGAGCTTCCCGTGGAAAGCCCATCAATAATATATGTTCCCATAAACTAGGAACGATAGCGTGATAATAAGGTCCAGTATGCTTATTAACATAGATCCTATCCAATTTGAAAACTGGTTGCTTCCTAATAGTATCACTCAACCCCAATACGTCAACGAAAGGTCCTTCATCACTGTATTCTCTACTAGAAATAACCCCCTCTAAAACTATTGATGAAGAAGAAGGAACTGGTATCCTATACTTAGGTGTCTTAACAATCTTCTCTCTCTGCTCTAAACTAATAAACGACTCTAACTCAAATACTCCATAAGGAGGAGTAGATGCTGCAAACACCCCGAATAATGGATCAACACCTAACACTACAGCTACCGGTGTATCCTCTCCTTTCTCAGAATATCCTCTATAGATCCTATATAGATGACGTGGAACAATCCTTACAACTGCCTCTCTATTATTTCTATACATCATCCTATGATAACTAGCATTACATATATCACCTATACAAGCTATTATAATTGAACTCGTTAAATAATATCCACCATCTTCTCTGAAATACTTGATAAAAGGCATATGATCGAGAGTATAATTTGTTTCAATAAAGTATTCATTAAAATCAGCTAGATCAGGTTTAATCGGGTTATTTAATGCATAAATAATCCTCTCATAAGCTTCTATATCGTTTTCAACCTTAAGGATACTATATAGGTCTCTCCTATCACTAAAAATATTAGTATAACATGTTATATCAGAGCCTTTAAGCTTGAATACTATAACTTTATCGCGATTCTCATATACGTATCTTGTTACCTCATACTCTCTACTAACATTATCGAGAAAAATTATCTCTCTACCCCTTTCAACTAATTCATCCAAATACTCCTTAACATACATAAGAACCACCTATTAAAGAAGAGTTAAGACATATTTTGTTCTAAGAACTCATCATTCAAACGAATATTTGAAAACTTAATCCACTTAATACTCTCTACATTATATTTTGTCTTAACAACTATTATTCTCTCACGAAAATCTATCTTCTCGATCAAACCAGGATAATCTTCAAAACCATCAGATAATGCTATGTAGAGGTTTCTCTCAAAACCTTCTGTGTAGATCTTAACCTTATTCACGCCATAGATGTTTTTCAGAGAAGCTATAACATCGTTTCTGATCTGTGCTGAAGCAACTAGATATAGTGTGTCATTAGATTTAGTTAAATAGAGGATCTTAGATGCGATATCCACATTAATATCTCCTTTAAGAGGTTGTTCAATTCCATAGAATAGTGGATGGCCATAAACTACAATATTATCTAGCGGGTAACTAACCTTTCTTGGTTCACCCAAATACTCCATATATTTCTCACGTCTCAACATTCTACGTTCATCTCTAGTCCTAACTCTCCTTACACTAGGGGTTCTTAGCTCATATACTTTAATCCCTATTCTTTCATACTTCTTAAATAAACCACGATATTCTTCACCTAAAATTACGATCACATCTGGTTTGATCTCATTGATCATCTTCTGTTTATAATTCAAAGCATACTCGTCTCCAATCCATCCATCAGTATCTATTACTATCGGGTATCGATTATCCTCTCTAGCTTTACCGATTAATTCTTTCATCTTCAACAATATAGTACCTACAAGATATTGCGGCTTAATATCACCTATAAACCTCATCGAAACAGGTTTTAATTCACGCATCCAAATGACTTGTTGTTCCGGATAGGCCATCGAAATGAATCCTGGTGGACCAATATCTGCTTGTCCCACATCACCATCAATAAGTGCTGGTTTATAGTTTTTCTCAAGACTAGTGTTTATTAATAGTATTGAATAGGTTGATTTACCACAATCTACCCCGCCGAGAACTATTATCTTCTCATATCTATTATCTACTATTTCATTAACTGTATTTACCCATTCAAGGTATGGTTCATTATTTTCGACAGAATGTATCTGTGCGTCTGGACCCATATTTATATCTAGTTCTGTATTCTTTAATGCATGTACTATATAGCTTCTAACCTTATGAATAACGATCTTATCTCCTTCTCTAAACTTCTTATTTAAAATCTCTATCTCCCCACTATTCACATTAACAAGCATAGGCCCGAATAATTTGATTAACTCATTCTCCCTCATCTTAATAATAGGCATTACTACTCAACCTCAATACCCTTCCTTAGAGCAATTTTAAGCGCTGCATAAGCATCTTTGTTCCTATAAGGTTTAGAGAGCTTCGATAAATACTTATCCAATACAACTAGATCATCCACTCTATTCTGTTTAGGAGTAGTTTCTTCTTCATCTACAACCTCGATCCTAGAATCAATTACTTCTCTAATCCTCAAAATTATCCTCCAACCATTATATCCACCACCAACTCTAACTAATTTCTGTCTAGCAGGGTAACAGTTCAGATATCCCACGATCTCTTCCTCGACTCTTGATAGGTCTATGTATTTATGTTCAAGTATCTCCCCATCACCAATTATAACCATATATGGTTTTTTACCAGGATCTATGCCAACAACTACCTCATTATAGTAATCCTTAAACTTCATAGCTAGAATTGAGCGTTCAAGCTCTCTACAACTATGCATAGGATCATATACAATGTATAGGTCTCCTCTATCCCTAACCTGGTTAACGAAGAAAGAGTAGTCAGTATAGAATACGCTAGAGTACGGTATATTATCTACACTCTCAAATATACTAAAAGGAACCGATCTTTTCCTCAAAATATTCAAAACTCTCATAAACCATCTAGGTTCATATACAGCTATTACTAAAGGCCTCATAATCAATACTCTATATACCCACCTCTAAAACCACTAGTGTCCTCTTCTACACTAGATACTAATTAATTATATGGTTATTTAATTATCATATTTTAGGTAAACATATACTCCCTAATAACTACATTACCCCCGTCTTAATGGTGTAGATAGTTTTGAAGATTACTGGTGTAAGAGAGTTCGACGATATAGTGGGTGAGGGGTCATCTACTTTATTCTATGGTGTGGCCGGGGTTGGTAAAACTACTATGTTGATGACTATTGCAGGTAATATTTGTAGAAAACTGTATCCATGTATTTATGTGAGTACTGAGGATACTCTACACTATGATCGTGTTGCTCGTTATCCCGAGCGTTATGAGAATGTATTTTTTACTGAGATTAGAGATTTTGATGAATTGTTGAAGTATGTTGTTGAGGTACTTGAGTTTATTCCCTATAGGGTATTATTTGTAGATAGTATTAATGCATTGTTTAGAATAGTTGCTTATCGAGAAGATTCGATTGCTAGGTATGGTTTAATGCTAGGATTACTTTGGAAAAAGACTTGGGATTCAAAAGGCTATTTCTTCGCATCTGCACAAGTAAGAGCTGGTTTTGAAGAAGACGAGGAGGAAATTGTTGCTAGTGGTACGAATATTCTAGAGTATTGGTTCGATAATGTTTTTTACATGGGTTTCGAGGATAATAAGAGGTTTATTGAAGTAGTTAAACCGGTTGAGATGAAAGGGTTTCGTAGATACTATTTGATCGGTGATACTGGTATTGAATGGGTTGTTGAATAGCTTTGTATTATGGTTTATAAAGTATTTCTTACCACCAATGATAGCTAATGCTTCACCCCTACTTGTTAAGGGGAATTATAGGATTGATTTTTCACATAATTTTATTGATGGTAAACCCTTATTTGGCTCTAATAAGACTTGGGAGGGTTTAATTATCGGTTTATATATGGGTTCATCAGTAACCCTAGTTTATTCCCTATTATTTAATGAAATAGATTACATATTGGTTGGAGTTGGTTCTACGTTATTTGCTTTATTAGGTGATCTACTCGGCTCTTTTTTAAAACGTAGATTAAATATCAAGAGCGGTGATCCGCTTCCAGTGATTGATCAGATTGATTTTGCTTTAATGGTTATTGTTTATTATTATTTGATTAAAGTTGATGATTTCTATTCTAAACCACTATTTATATTATACGCTTTACTATTGATTATGTTCCTCCATATAACTACTAATAATATAGCTTATTATCTAGGAGTTAAAGATAAGAGGTGGTAGATTTATATCCCAGAATATGTATTTGTTGATATAGCTTAGTATCTCTAGGAGGCGTGTTGATGTGAGAATACCTAAGGTTATTGTAACATATTGTCCGAGATGCAGGAAGCATACTGAGCATACTGTGACTATCTATAAGCATGGCAAGAGGAGATCTTTAGCTGAGGGTGAACGTAGATATGCTGCTAAGAAGAAAGGTTATGGTTCCAAACGTAAATCTGAACAAAAGAGATTCGCTAAAGTTACAAAGAAAATTGTATTGAAACTAAAATGTCGTGAATGCGGCTATATATTGCATCGTGAAGGTATTAGGATGAAGAAGTATGAGTTGGTAGAGGTGAGTCGTTAATGAAAAAGAGGAAAATACTAGTTCCACAGCCTCGTAGTAAGTTTTTAAAGGTATCATGTAAAGTATGTGGAGCTGAAAACATAGTCTTCAGCCATGCAACATTCCCAGCTAGATGCAAGGTATGTGGAACAGTATTAATACAACCAACTGGTGGAAAAGCAAAGATACTGAGAGATAAAGCAGAAATATTAGCAGAACTCGGTTAACTCGAATCCTTAAAACCCCTCAAAGAAACTAACTATAAATAGGTGCGGGGGTGCCCGAGCCTGGTCAAAGGGGTCGGGCTTAGGACCCGATGGCGTAGGCCTGCGTGGGTTCAAATCCCACCCCCCGCATTATTGATCTTGCTTGTTTCCATTGATGATATCGAGTTCCATAGCAATATACTTGGCTAGTAATTTAAGTTTACGTATAGTGTTCTTGTCGCTAATTATTATCTGTACATTACGGGCTGAATAGGACAATACAATCTCATCAAGACTACCGATATAGCGTTCTTTACCCTTAACCCCTTCATAAACATAAAGCCTATCTCTAATTCTCTTAACAAAGAAATTCAAAGCATATTCAATTCTTCTTACATCTCTCACGTATGATTTAAAGGAGGAAGAAATATATACTCTGGGTTAAAAACCATAGCTGAGCCTTGACACTTATCGAAGATAAACCTATAGAAATACTAGAAGGGATACTGTTAAGTCGTCTATCTAATTAGTATTCTTTACTTAACCACTCATCACAAAGATACACATTGACCCCAATCATTTTTAATAGATCAATTCTATTAAATAACACATTTTCTCTTATCCAGCTAAGACTCAATTGATTATATGATTAATTACCCATCTTTTACATATCCCTCTCTATAATCTAGTACACAATCTTTTAACGCATCACCTAAGAAATTATTCGGCTTACATAATTCTAAAGCCCAATTGATCACTCCATACAACTCTTTTCGTCTTTTTTTCTCTACTCAACAACTATATTATCCTTAACAATGCAAGGCGGTTGTCTAAAAGATTCACATAACGCATCAATGAGTTCACGATACATGAAATCCCCAAATATATGATAACGTGTAAATCACTTATTATTTATTACGAATTCCTCATATTTCTCATAAGTTATTGACAACAGAAAGAAGAATATGTTACTGATTTTCATAATCCATTATAAACCTTTGTTAGAATTATATATTGATTAAAATATAGTAACTTAGTTTAAAAGTATTTAACGAAAAATAACGTTAGATAAGAAACATCATAGTAATAGAACATACAATTTGGGGATCTAAGCTATGCTGATGAAATATCATACACCATATTCGGCTAAATAGAAACTAAAATTCGCATCCATATTTTCGTGCTCGGCCTGATACAAGTACTTACTAGTCATAATTAATATCTCTTACAAGATAAAATTCTGATGCCATAATTATTACTGTACGGAGAAGGATAAGAAATAATGAGGAATATGTAGAAGGTAATATTAGGAGAGGTATTTGGATTGAGTAGATTCGTTTATTACAAGTTTCTAGACGAGCTACTATATTATGATAGAGGCTCTAACGTAGAAGCTCATATAGATACTGGTGATATAGAGATTCTAATCGATGAAAATGGCGAGATAGTAGATCTAGTGATCTATAATGCAAGCAAATAATTAAAACAAGATGAGATAGAGAGAATAGCTGAAATAATTGAAAAATCACCCACTATTAAGAGAGAAGTAAAGAAAACCAAATAAAATTCTTTCTAACTAGGGTTTTAAACGTAAGTGCTAGGTTAATAAAGAAACTCCGGTTCTACCTAGTCATTTTCGCTTTACCCTTCTATAAATAAGAATATAGGTAATAAGATAAGTGAAGATAAAATAGCTATTCTAGATGATATTAGATCCTATTCAAAAGGTCGACAAAGATAATGATACATATTCTTCAGAACTATTCATAAACCAATAATAATCAATATTTTATTCATAGCTATGCTTCTTGTCTTTACTATAATAATTGATTCATTGGAAAATCATTCTAAGTTTTCTATGTATGTCTCGAAAGTCTTGGTTCTTTTTGAGTATTTTATGATAGTTGTTATTTTGACTTATTTTACCTATTTTTTATACACTATTCTTATATTTAGTCTATACAATGTTTTTGTAGAGCATGGTTTATTTGCGAGCTGGTGTTTGTGAATAAGTTATATATTGAATTCATAGTATTACTATCTATTTTATTTATTGGAACCGCTTACTCTATGTATCTCGAGAAGTTACGTGTAAATACATACATATACATGGGCGACCCCGATCTAGACATTGAATCCTATAAAGTACTGATCAAGTGTTGTAGCTGTAGTTGTTGTAGTAATACTTGTTGTAAAGGTATAGAAGATTCACAAGTAAATATATCAATAGATAACCATACATTAATTATAAAAGAATTAGAACCATGTAGTCATTGTCACCATCCCTCAATTATATGGGTAGGACTTATATTGAAGAATAATGGAAAATTACCATTAAAAATTAATGAAACAATAATAACTAGTAATCCCTCCGTAGAAATAAATACTACATACTACCTATACGGACCATATAAAACCGGGCCGCTCTATCCATGGGGATATATTAATTGTTCTAAACTACCATATAGTGGATATAATAACTCAATCATAATAGATCCAGACTATAAAGCTATAATATGGATCGAGTTAATAATCGAACCTATCACAAACAATATATTGGATTTAAACATTACACCACAATATATTATCTGGAACTATTCCTAGAGGAGCTTAATAGTCAATAATATATTCTACTAAATACTATACCTTCTATAAATTGGGGAGGATTAAGTGCTGAAGATAAAGAATCGCTACTTCAACATAGGTGTTGATTGTACTAATGAAGACCTTCTCAGCGAAAGCCTAGATACAACATTTCCTCGTAGATACTTACCAGAGTATAAGTTGAGTAGAGATAATGGAGTATACGTTGATGCATTAGTGAAATGGATTATTTCAAATGATAGATTCGAGTTAATAGAGTATAGATTAGGTGAAGACAAAGACTCATACATTATTAGATCTTCTCCTCCAAAACCATACATTAATGAATCACCGGTATTTTTCTTACTACAAATAATTACACGTGTATTGATAAAGAAAGGATACATAGTTTTAACAGATACCTCCGCGGTATGGATTAATGGAAAAACAATTCTCTTAGTAGGTTATCCCCATACTGGTAAAAGCACATTATCAGCATTAGCGCTTTACCACGGCGACATACCCTTATCTACCGAGAACACCGTTATAGAGATAGATGGTGGAGAAGCACGAATAATCAATGGTACTTCGGTCTTAGTATATGATCCTAGGATCGAGGATTTATTCAATGTAAAGATAAAATATGATGAACTAACAAGACATGGTTATAGAATAATTGATCTAAACAAACACGTTCTAGATAGAAAAAAGATCTTAGAACAAAAACCAGTAATAAATCAGATCTACATACTACACTGTTCCTATAGATCAGGCGAACCAGACCTAGAACCAGTTAGAGGAAGGAAAATCAGGAAGACATTATGGTATTTTGCAACTGCACTTATAAAAGGTATAGATTACTATGAACCAAACCCATTAGACTTATCAACAGATAAAGAACTAGAGATCCTAGGAAAGAAAATAGATAGACTAGGAGAGATCTACGGTGATAAAATAAACGAGATATATGGAAGACACGATAAAGTCTATGAATACATTAGAAAACATTAATTAGGAAGCGCCGGGGGCGGGATTCGAACCCGCGCACCCCTACACGGGGCAGTAGGTCTCTCTTCTATAGCCGGAAAACTCGAGCCTACCCCCTTAGGCCGCTCGGGCACCCCGGCTTTTCCTAATACCCTCGTAGCCGAGGGATTCGTCATTTATTCAGTTGATGCGGGCGTTTCCCGACAGTTCTTCATCGGGTTCTTCATATATTTTTATTATTTTTTATATAATAGTCTCATAAAACTTTCTTTGTCTCTAGTATCTTCTTTACAAAGTACATGTATACTGGTGAGGGTTCGAGTGGTCTACTCTTAAATTCTGGGTGTGCTTGTGTCCCGAAATATATTGACTTATAGTTTTCGATCTCTATAAACTCTGGATAGTTTTCTTCTAAACTCCAACCACTTATCTTTAACCCATTACTCTCAAGCAGATCAATGTAACTAGGGTTTATAACGTATCTATGTCTATGTCTCTCGTAAACTATTTCACGCCCATAGATCCTCCAAGCCTCTGTATTTTTAATAACTCTTATAGGATAAGAGCCAAGCCTCATAGTGCCGCCAAATTCTCTAATCCCACGCTGTGAAGGGATCAAATCTACTACTGGATATGGCGTGTTCGGATCTAACTCAGAACTATTAGCCCTTGTTAATCCAATAACGTTTCTAGCAAACTCAACAACCATTAATTCCATACCAAAACATATTCCTAGAACAGGTTTATCGTGTTCGCGTAGAATCCTTATAGCCTCGATCTTACCCTCACTCCCCCTCCTACCAAAACCTGGTAAAATAACTGCTCCATCATAATAGAGTATATCCTCTAGGTGTAATCTACGGTTCTCAATATCTGTTGCTTCAAACCATTCTAGTTCAATTCTAACATTATTCCATGCACCACTGTGCTTGAGAGCTTCAACGATACTTAGGTAGCTATCACGTATCCTAGTGTATTTCCCGATCATAGCAATCTTAATAACTTTATTCGCATGTGCAAATCTATCAACAAATTCTTTCCAACGAGAGAGATCGGGCTCTCTATACTCTAACTTAAGTTTATTAGCTAAATACCTAGTATACCCCCTACCATGTAGTAATAATGGGACTCTATAAATAGTATCTACATCAGGATCACTGAATACAGCTTGTGGTGGTAGATTAGCATATAATGCAATCTTCGCTCTATTCTCTTCCTCTAATTCACGTGATGAACGGACAATGATTATATCTGGTTGAATACCTATTCTACGAAGCTCATTAACACTATGTTGAACTGGTTTAGTTTTTTGTTCACCAGTAGATATCACAGGGGATAATGCAACATGTATATATAGCGTGTTCTCAACACCCTCCTCAATCCTCATCTGCCTAATGGCCTCAAGAAAAGGAAGAGACTCTATATCACCAACAGTCCCTCCAATCTCAACTAAACCAATATCACTACCACTCTCTCTTACAATCTCTTTAATACTCTTCTTAATCTCATCAGTAACATGAGGTATTATCTGAACACATTTACCGAGATACTCCCCTCTCCTCTCTTTCGTAATAACACTATAGAAGATCCTACCAGTAGTTATATTATGTTTCTTAGTAAGATCAATACCTAGAAACCTTTCATAATGACCAATATCTAGATCAGTTTCTCCACCATCCTCGGTTACAAATATTTCGCCATGCATATATGGATTCATCGTACCAGCATCAACATTTACGTAAGGATCAATCTTTATAGCTGTAACACTATAACCCATAGATTTCAAGAGGAGCCCAGTAGATGCCGTTACCACACCCTTACCAAGTCCCGATAGTACACCACCAGTTATAAAAACATATTTCGGCAAAAACCTTCTCCCTCTACGTATAAGTAGTAGTAGTTATAAAATACCTTAAAATACCCAGACCCCCCATATAGTTAAAATATGAAAGAAAATAAAATTGAGTTAGAATATGTTTCTTGGAAGAAAATGGTATCAATGCTAATTGACCTAGCTAGTAGTATAGAGAAAGAACATTATAGACCAGAAATGATTATAGGTGTATTGAAAGGAGGAATAATACCAGCTAGAATAATGAGCGATCTCCTAGACATAGAGGAAATGGGTATAATAGGTGTAAGATTCTATAAAGGAGTTTCTCTCCGAGAAGCAAAACCAGAACTAACCATACCACCAACACCTAATGTGAGAGGTAAAAATGTACTAGTAGTAGATGATGTGATAGAAACTGGTAGAACACTACAATTAGTAATAGATGAACTGTATAGATATGGAGTTAGAGAAGTAAAAACATTATCCCTATATGTGAAGAAGTGGAGCCCAATCCTACCAGACTATTATCACAGCGTAACTGATAAATGGATTGTTTTCCCATGGGAAATAAGAGAAACACTCAAAAACAATATAGGATTAGACAACATTATTTCTAGAGAAGACTATAAACTATACAAGGATATAGTAGAGAAAATCTTAAAGAAATAATAAACCCTCTATCTAACCCTTAAACCTCAATTTCTTAAAAAGAACATTAACATATTTACCAGAACCATGTTTTCTCTTGTATATAATCCATAAGGTTGAAACTAATATTAACACTAAGGAAATATTACGTATCATAGCAAACCATTGAACTGGAGAATCTAGTGTCCATGGATTAAACTCTACTTTAATCGGGAAACCCATATCACTGACAAACCTACGGATAACCCGGTCTTTAAAGAAAAATACCATTATCAAGGCATTGAATAAATCACTCCATACAAATAAAGATAGCCTCCTACCACTCAAAATCAATAAGGCTAAGGGAGAGATTAAGAGAAACATTTGAGGAGAAAAAACATAGTTAAACACAGTACTTATAATTATTAGTAATAAGCTAAATTCAAGTAACTCATGAAAATTAGACAAACCGTATCTTAGAACAACATATAATATTATGACCCATGAAACACTAACCGATAAAGCAAACCCTATCTTATGTATTTCACTAAAAATATTTCGATCAAACAATTGATATATACAATTCTCACAATACCATTTACTATGGTGTTCCAAGAAATACATAAACCCAGCCGGAGAACCTATATAGAGAACTAAAAATGTCAAAGACAATGAAACTATAAATGATAGAGAATATCTAAGGAAAGGGCTTGTTCTATGTGTGATCCTTGTTTCTTTAAATAAGTATATCATTAAAGTAACAGCTAATATTACTGGTAGTATCTTAGTAGAAACAGCTAAGCTAAACATGAATCCAGATAAACCATACCTCTCCCTGTATAGCATATAGAGACCTATGAGTACGAACATTATACATAGAGTATCCCAGTTATACATTAGATACATGATCGTTGAAGGTAAGATAGCGTAGATAAATGGTTTCCATGGCTTAATACCCAGATCGAATGAAAACTTAATCATTAATAATAACGTGATTATAAAAGCTATACTATTAATTATTGATTCTATGATGAAATGATAAGCCACGATCTGATCATATCTTTTAAAATATACTCTATAACTATACTCTTCCGGTAAAGCAAAATGTATGGCTAGGCTGGTAGATATAAACCATATCAATCCAACTATAGGTGGATATTCAAATTTATAATCAATGTAGGGTATTGGATGTTGTTTCTTACCATTAACTAGATCAATGAATTTCTCCGGTTTAAACCAATACTTTTCTAATTCCACCTTATCTCTAACAAGACCCGGTCTAAACCTAACGTAGAAAACTCCATAAACTATATCATTGTATTTAAAACCAGGGTTTCCCATAAGAACTGGGGTGTCTGGGTGGTGGAGATAGGCTGATATAATCGATATAGAGATCCCTATGATCAAGGTTAATGTATAAAGTATAATCCTCTGCTTCTTACTATACATTACTAGATACCACCGAATAAGGTTATGTATAAATGCTGTAAAAACCCAGGTATATATCTCAAACCCCCAAGACTATTGTACCGCTTCCCCCATTTCACAACGTATTTACGTGACACCTTATCTAGGAGAGATAAATCTTTTTGATCGAGTTTGATCTTAACTGCTTGAACATATTCATCTACCCTCCTAGGTGATCTAGTACCAGGTATCGGTATAGTATTCATCTCTATGAGCCATGCTAATGAAATAGCTGAAACTGGGACATTGTGTTTTCTAGCTATATCCTCCAGTACATTTAGTAATTCAGAGTCTTGAATAACAGCTTTAAATACTGGATCCTTTCTCTGTGCTTTAGATAATGGTTTCTTTAAACCAGCCAGACTCCCCTTAGCTAAAGGGCTCCAAGCTATCAATGTTAAACCTTTCTTCTCCATATATGGTTTTAGTTGGTTCTCAACAACTCTATACCCCAAATTATATTGTACCTGATTACTTACTGGTTCTATTTTCTTAACACACTCCAGTGCTTTCTTTAACTCTCTCTCCCCATAATTTGATAATCCATAATAACTAGCTAATCTATCTTCAACTGTCTTCTCTAGTGTATTAATTACTCTACAGATCGAACCATAAATTGGAGGAACCCAGTGATGCTGGATTAGATCCATTGTGAAACCTAGTCTTTTATTACTTCTCTCGATAGATTTAATGATAGAATTAAATGTATGTTTATATCCAGCAACTTTACTAGCAACTATAACTTCATCTCGAATACCGAGTTTCTTAATAGCTAAACCCAAGTACTTCTCAGATAAGCCACCACCATAGATCTCAGCTGTATCATAGAAATTTACACCATAACTATACGCTTTTTCAACAATCTTAACACTACTCTCTTCTACATTACCGTTACGAAAATTCCATAAACGAGAACCTATTTGCCAAAAACCAAGACCTAAAACACTAATTTTTAAATCCGAATGCCCAAGAACTCTATATCTCATAGTATACCCCGTGTATTATGGTTTAACTGTATAGTATAGTCTCTTCCTCTTCTTACCCTTATTAACTATATCTATTATCTCTATCCTTCCAATCTCACTAGTATTACGTACATGTGGTCCTCCATCAGCTTGAATATCGACACCGGGGATCTCAACTATACGTAGCATTCCAATATCTGGAGGCATACGAGAAGCTAATTTTACAAGGCCAGGGATCTTTAATGCTTTTTCACGCGGTAACCAATAGATCTTTACTTCTATATTTCGAGAAACTATCTCATTAGCTTTATTAACTACATCTATAAAGATCTGTTTATTGAATACCTCTAATGCATAATCATCATATGCTTTATCAACCGATATGTTACCTCCAGTTATCAATGCACCATATTCATTATACATTATAGCAGCTAATATATGAGCAGCTGTATGTAATCTCATTAATCTATATCTACGATCCCAGTCAATAACTAGTTTTACTTCATCACCTATACTCAACTCTGGTTTCTCTTCTAGTTCATGGACAACATCTTTTCTCTTATGTTCAAAATATACTTTAACAACACGATACCTCCTACCATCACTTGATACGATAAAACCAGTATCATGATCTACGCCGCCGCTTCTTGGATGGAAAATAGTCTTATCAACAAATACTTTATTATCTTCAATACTAGTTATCTTCGCAACTAATTCTCTAATATAAGAGTCTCTTTGATAAACTAACTCGACCATTATACAACACCTATACGTCATAGTAGATAAATGAATAATTATTTCTCATCGATACTTGGTTCATAAATATAAGCTATTATATCATCATAAGTCTTAACTGGTTTGAATCCAAACTTCTCGTATACTCTACGAGCTGGAATATTATTTTTCAACACCTCTAAGAAAACTCTCTTACCACCAACTATATACATAAAATCAATAACTGATCTAAGGAGTATAGAGCCATAGCCTTTTCCACGAAAACTTGGAGCTACATATATTTGTCTCAATACAAGTGTACTATCGACTACTCTATACTCTAGAAGACAATATCCGACTATTCTATCCTCTACCCTATATATTACGTAGTATAGATAGATCCTCCTAAGTATAAATGTAAGAGTTTTCGATAATTGAAGCATTAATTTTAATAAGAAAAATATTCTCCACAAAACACTTTTCTTTGCACGTAATAATTCATAGAATCTAAGCATAAAAGCGTCTCGATCACTTATACTATACAGTATGTTTAAGAGCAGCTTTAAATCACTTATACCAGCAATCTTAACATCATCGATACTAGGCATTGAGAGACTCCTTTGAAAAAACATTATCTAACTAAGACTATATTATGTTCTATCAAAATATTTTGTTTTATTATATGAGGGATAAGCATTGAATGAAACTAGTATCGGTAGGTATTGTAGTTTCTACGAGATATTTATAGAGAGAAAAGAGCTACATAACACTTATACATCAGGTTCTAGAAAAGAGTTTTCCTTAGACTTCGATATAGATTTATCAAAAGAATTCATCAAGGAACATAAACTGAATATGAAATATCCACGTGGATCGAAATATATAGTTATAGCTACACATGATGTAGATAACATCTATCCATCACTAGGAATAATCAAGTATTATGTTAAGAAAAACCCGTTAAAAGCTATGAGTTATTTTATTGGACGTATAAGGGGGAGCAAACATTTATTTTTAAATCTCAATAAAATAGTAGAACTTGAACTAAATAAGGGGTTTAAATCTTCTTTCTATTTATTAGTTAGTGATCGTGATGTTGTTCCTTTCTATAAAAGTTATTATGGAGATAAGAAAGTCTATGAAGAAATAGGTAGAATTAGAGATAAAGTGGAGTTTGGTCTACATACTGGGTATTATAGTTATGATGATCTAGGCTTAATTATTGAGGAGAAGAAGAGAGTTGAAGAATTAGTAGGAAAGAGAATCTATGGCGTGAGGAATCATTATCTGAACTTTAAAGTACCTAGTACTTGGAGATTACTTGTATCAGCTGGATTCCTATACGATACTACACTAGGTTTCAATAAAGGTTTTGGTTATTGGAATAAAATGTGTCACCCATATATCCCGTATGATCCGGGCAGGAAGGAATGGATAAGTATCTGGGAGCTTCCACTAACTATAATGGATTGATCCTAGGTTTAAGAAATACGGTGAGCTTTATTGGCGGTTAGTAGATTATGCTTTAGAGAATGAAGGCGCTGTATTGAATAGTATGGAGGCTTTGAATGTTTGGCTTAAAACTTTAGAGTAGCTAGGTGGTTGTTTTGAGTAATTTTAGGGAACAAATAATTGATTATAATGAATGGATACAGATACTTACTAGTAGTAATGATTATCTCTATACTGGTTTACATTTAATGGATTCATTAATGAAAGATAGACGTTTCTCGATAATATATTATCGTGATAAACCAGTACTTGGATTTCCAATATTAACTAGTAGAATATATGGATTGAAGAGTCTAGTATTATATATAATTGGTTTACCTTATTTAGGCTTCGTGGTTTTTGATAAGAAAATATTTAGTGATCTAGATTATTATATTGAATTAACTAGTTTCTTAATAAAGAACACCATCGTTAAAGAATACGGTTTTGTATTTATAAAAAACCCTCCATATCTAGTTGATCCCCGTGGTTTTGTGTGGAGTAACTGGTATTTTAGAACAGAATTCACATATCTTTCTTATCCAAACAAGTTATCGATCAATAATTTACGGAAAATTAGGAGAAGAGAGTATAGGAAGGCTTTGAAAGAAAGATTTGTGATCGATAAGATGGATTTTAGAGAATATATTAAATATTATTTAGAACTAGCAAGAATCAAGGGTTTCTATGGAAGAGCTGGATTAGAACTTATTGAATTGCTTTCTAGGAATAAGGAAGATAAGATTTTGATCTATGTAGCTAGAAGTGATAAAGGTATTGGTGCTGGTGAATCTTTTCTAGTAGATGAACATCTCAACACTTGTTATAGATTATTTCCATTCACAACAGATTATGGAAGAAAAACAGGTGCTTCTACCTATCTACTCTACCATGTATTATCAGAACACCTAGTTAATTATCCATACATAGTAATGCTGGGCGGTCTAGACCTAAACATTGCAAGATTTGTACAAGATTTTTCACACGCGATCAAACCATATTATAGCTTGGCACGATTTAAAAATAAATTATTAAATAAGCTCGGAGGGATCCTCCTAGCCATAAAAGGATTTACGAAGTATTAAAAGAAAAAGAAATAGCCGGGCGGGGATTCGAACCCCGGTCACGGGGGTTCTTCCCCCATGTTTAAAGGGGTCCAAACTCGGGGACGGGGGCCCTCCATAGATTAGTATAGTTTCTTTATTGTGTTATAAATTTTTGTCTTTGTCTTAGAGTGAGAAGAGGGTGGAGGGCCCCCGTCTGCCCCGCATCCTTGGCCGCTAGACGACCCGGCTATTTTTCTCTTATTGTCTATTTTTATAGGAGAATTTATATTTTTATCGTTTGTATGCTGTGCGTTTGGTTTTTATATTACTTATGGAGAAAGGTTTATTAGGGGAGATTGACTAGGGTATAATAAGCTTATGGAAAAGTTTTTAAGGATAGGTCTCATGTCTTATTTGCCTATTAACGTTCTCTTGAGGTGTTTGGAAAATGCATATTCCATATTCTTCTGAAGAAAAAGATATTCATTCAAGTGAAAGTGAGGATATTTGTCCTGGTGGAGAAATAATTTATGACGCTGAAACAGGCGAATATATTTGTTCATCCACTGGCGAGGTCCTCGAGAGAGTTATTGATGAGAGACAAGAGTGGAGAGCGTTTACTCCCGAGGAGAGGGAGAAAAGGAGTAGGGTGGGTGGCCCATTAACTAGCACGGTTCATGACCGTGGATTTGCTACAGCTATTGATTACTCAGATAAAGATGCTTCTGGTAAGAAATTATCTCCCAGAAGGAGATATGAAATGCAAAAGCTCCGCAGATACCAAGCTAGATCACGTGTTCAGAGTAGTATTGAGAGAAACCTAGCTCAAGCAATGAATGAACTTGATCGACTAGCAGATCTACTGCATCTACCACGCAATGTACGTGAAGAAGCGGCTCGTATATATAGGTTATCGGTTGATAAAGGATTGGTTCGTGGACGCAGTATTGAAAGTGTAGTTGCAGCAGCTATCTATGCTGCTTGTAGAGAATTAAAAGTTCCTAGAACATTAGATGAAATAGCTAAACATACTAAGAGTAATAGGAAGGATATCGCTAGATGTTATAGATTATTGCTAAAAGAACTAGAAATTAAAGTTAAAACAAGTGATCCAATAGACTTCATACCTAGAATAGCGCATGCATTGAATTTAAGTGGTGCAGTTATGAAGAAAGCAGCTGAAATACTAAATATTGCTAGAGAGAGAGGAGTAACAGCTGGTAAAGACCCTGCAGGATTAGCGGCAGCCGCTGTTTATATAGCTGCTCTACAATTAGGAGAGAGGAGAACACAGAAAGAAGTAGCTCACGTAGCTGGTGTAACGGAGGTTACGGTTCGTAATAGGTATAAGGAATTAGCAAAAGAACTAGGAATAGAGCTTCCCCAGCAATAAAAATATCTTTATTTAAACTTCTACTATGATCTCTATTAATCAATAATCATAATGTTATCTGGTGGATAACCAAATTCTTTTATCAAGATCTCTTTTACTCTATGCCTATGATCACCTTGTAGCTCGATCCTCCCCTCCTTTACAGTTCCTCCAGTAGCTAGTTTAGATTTAAGTTTTTTAGCAATACTCTTTAACTCATTTTTATCATTAGGTAAACCTTCAATAATAGTAACTTCTCTCCCAAATTTCCTAGTATCAAGCTTTATCTTAATGATCTGTTGTTCACGTGTTAGTTGTTCACATAGCTCTGGAGGGAGACCACCACATAGTGACGATAGGTCTTCAACCATTCTTTTCCCAACCTATCTTAAAACATTTTCTTCTAGCATATAATTATGATAGAGTAGTTTATAAAGGTTAATCACGATATTATTTCTAGAAAATAGGAGGGACTAGGTAATGGTTAAATATAAATGCGGGAATTGTGGTACAGTTTTTGATGAAGAGGAGATGATAAGAGCTTTTGGGAGATATAGAGTTAGATGCCCTAAGTGTGGATATGAGATAGTATATAAGATAGCTAGACCTTATAGAATAGTTAAGGCGATCTAGTTCTATTTTCGAGAAAACCTATTATCTCTAGTATGATTTTAGCAGTAGTTAAGCTTGTAACATCATTTATATCCATTAACGGATTTACTTCAACTAGATCAACACCAATTATTTTACCACTATGCCTTAAAACCTTATACAACAATTCAATAAGCTGGAAACAATCTAGACCTAATGGCTCTGGATTAGAAACACCTGGTGCATAGCTTGGATCCAATACATCAGCATCTATGCTGATATATACATTTCCTCCACTAAGCTTTAAACTAGTATTTCTATCTAAATCTTTAATACTATACAGTGTTATTAGATCAGATCCTCTCAAATAATCTATTTCTTCTATACTAAACGCTCTAACACCGAAATATGTGATCGGGATCTTATAGTCTTCAATTATCCTTCTCATAACAGTTGCGTGATTATATCGTGAACCTAGATATTCATCACGGAGATCGAGGTGAGCATCAAACACTATAATATGATCTATATTTTCTCTCAGAGATCCTATTATAGGATATGTGATAGTATGTTCGCCACCTAATATAAATAGATATTTGTCATCATACTCTTCTCTAATACCACGGATCACCATATCTATGTTTTCAAAGGCTTTGAAGAGATCACCCGGTGAAACAACTAGATCACCTAAATCGATAAAACCTATATGATCCAGCGAACGATCACTAAACATTGAATAGAACTCAAGATTACAAGCAGCATTCCTTATAGCATTAGGTGCGAATCTAGTCCCCGGTTTATATGTTGTTGTTTGATCTAGGGGAATACCTAATATTAAGTATCTTGATTTTTCCTGCTCAACACATCCAAATACTTGTGTTTTTTGTAATAAATGTCTCCAAACACCCATCCTTAACTCCCAGTAAAATCCTTATCATTAGAGTAGTATAGTATGGTTTAAATTATAATATCTCTTCTACAATACTATAACACATTAAAGGAAGGTTGGTTGATATTTTGGAAAGTAAAAAAAAGATGGATATATATGATACATTGAGTGATTTGGCTAAGAGGAGAGGA
>NJDP01000050.1 GCA_002254665.1 Desulfurococcales archaeon ex4484_58
TATACAATTGTTCAACAGAGATCAGTGTTGATACATATAGTATACCATTAGATCTAATAGACTACAAGAACACTAGCTATCTTCAATTAAACCTATTGATAAGCGGTGGTTTTAAAGTATTTGTTGAACCACACGAAAATGTTGAGATACAGTATCTCGACGATAGTGTTAAAATAACTGTAACCAAGCCTCTATACTACTTCGTACTACTATATACACTTGAAGAGAAAGAATCTTCAACAACAACTTCTCCAAACAATGTATTAGCTGGACTAAACAACTACATTTATCTATTGTTCGCCAGTGTAGGTATAATATTGATCGGATTAGCTCTATTCTTATATAGGAGGAAAGAGGGCAGAGTAGAACTAGAAACTCTACCTCCAAGTATACTCGAGGATGATACTACGAGACAGATAATAATTATAACTGGTGATGCGGGAGATAAAGGTGTTAAACAAAGTGAATTAGTAAAACTTACTAAGAGACCAAAATCATCTATTAGTAGAAGAATTAAAAGATTGGTTGAAGAAGGATATGTTATGGTGATCCGTAGCGGTAAACATAATATTATTAAGTTAACCAGTAAAGGATTAGATGTTTATAGAGATTTAAAAAAGAACGAGGAAACGTAGAGAAATGATCGAGCCCCAACCTATATATGGTTTTGGATTCTTCTACATGCATAGATCCGGTTTAGTTGATCAAATAATTATATTTGAATACTGGGATCCTGATCACTACTATGAAGAGGTCATAAGAAATGAAGATAAGCTTCGAGGAGAAATCGAGAAACTATTTTCAAATATGCAATACTACCTAGATCAAGAGAAAGTGTTGATAAACGGTATAGATGCTGATCCTAGAGTTGTCTCGGTCGATATTGGTTTAAAGGGCAAACCAGAGATCGCATATATTGTTTTCCACATAGTATTTAAAGGGGAGTTAAAGAGAGGAGTAAATGTTTATGAGAATATATATGAGGAGGAAATAGCTGAGTACGAGTATGTTGTGTATTGGTTTTTCCCAGAAAACGTAAAAGTGTTAAGAGCAGAGGTTGGTGTACCATACTATATTGAAAATGATGGTAGAACATTATTCTTTAAAGTTAAGCCGGGTACACGTGTTGGCGGTAGAGAAGCTATATATTTCCAGTTAGAGTAGATAAAAGTATTTATGATTCTCTAGCTTAATATCATATTATTGAATGTGATGAATGGGGGCCTCTCCCTTAAGAGGTTTCTGATGAGTGATGTAGGGCCAAAGCGCTGAAGCTCTCTTTTTAAACATATATTCTAGATATAGAAGTGATGAGTACGCCATCGAAAGACCTTAATGGTTTAAGGGATGATTTTAACTGTCCCCTCTGATCAAATGATTTTATATGGTGTATTATATTGGCTAGAGTATTGATTGATTATAAAAGTTATCCTTTCCTAATCAATTTACGTGAGGCTTTAGAAGTTAAGTATCCAGGTCTTCGCATAGAGGATGTTATTAGTTTGACTGATAATTATCCTCGCCGTAGATCACTCTATTTATTGAAAACAATTATTACAAAGGGATACATAGTTGAGGGATCTGGTACTAGCGAGGATGAAACCCTGGTTTTTTATTCACTCCTCATAGGAGCTAAAGCATTGAATGATAAAAAACTTATTAGTAAAATAGCTCTCTCTTATGCAAAGTATAGTTCAAGGAAATTATCAAAAGAACCTATACCATTAATAATAATGATTGCCAGGAAACTTGGATTAGATGCTGAAGTTGTAAAAAATCCTCCCAGAATACCTATTGGGGTGAAGAAGAGAAAAGCTGAGTACATTACTAAACCTATAGCTATACCGGTTAAACAATATCTACGTCTAACAGCTTCTAGACTTGCAAGAGACCCTAAATACTCTCTAGCTAATCAAATAGTTGATAATGGTAAAGTGTTTATTGATCGAGATATTATGATTAGATTGATCGAGGAAGAAATATTTAAGAAAATACTAGAGATGGCTGATTCAATAGAGTATGATATAAATAAGCTCTCTAGCTACCTCGATGAATATAAGAAGATACTAGAAGAAACTAGATGGTTCGAGAGAAAGGGACTAGATCTAGAGAAGGCGAAGGTTATAGGGTATAATCCAAAAGCTCTACCACCATGTATGAAGAACCTGATCAGTAGACTAGAGAACGGTGATAATTTGAGTCATCATGAAAGATTTACCGTAGCGGCTTTCCTCACAAATATTGGTTTAGACACCGATACTATTCTCGAATTCTTTAAGAACACGCCAGACTATAATGAAAAAATCGCTAGATATCAAGTAGAACATATAGCCGGTCTCCGTGGCTCACGTAAGAAGTATCTACCATATAACTGTGATACTATGAAGAGTCTAGGGATCTGCCCTATTAACAACTACTGTGGTAAGGGGAGAAATCCTTTAACAATATACTACTATAATATTAGGAAGATGAAAGATAGAGAGGAGGTGGTTGAAAATTGAGGCTCACAGAGGAACTTAAAAAATCATCCATAAATATATGGGAGAAGATCTATAGACACCCATTTGTCGTAGAGCTTTATCGTGGTGTTCTTCCAATTGATAAGTTTAAATTCTATGTTATACAAGATTATAACTTCTTAATTGGTATGACTAAGGCTTTCTCACTAGTAGCTGCTAAATCACGAGACTATGAATTGATACGTGAAGCTTTAACTCTAGCTTATGGTGATGTAACTATTGAGATGGAGAATTATATTAAGCTATTGGATAAGCTCGGTTTAAAACTAGAGGATATTATAAAAACTGAACCTAGCCCTACAAATTACGCTTATGTTAACCATGTATTAGTGACTTGTAGTTTAGGCTCACCATTAGAGTGTCTAGTCTCTACTCTACCTTGTTTCTGGACTTATCTCGAAATAGCTGAACATAATAAGGGTCTTGTAAAAGAGAATAAAAATAAGATCTATCTCGATTGGATAAATACCTATCTCTCAAAAGAATACCGTGAATTAACCATGAAATTGATCGATATAGTTGATCGTATGTGGAAGAATGAGGAAATAGATGTTTTGAAGAGAATATTTATTATTAGTTCTAGATACGAGTATTTATTCTGGGATATGGCTTACAATCTAGAGAATTGGATGATTAAATAGATAATCTAGTTATCAGCACTTTTATAACCAAGGTATCGGATTGGATAGAAACTGGTGATGAATCATGTATTTTCCAGATAACCTACTGAAATATAGTGAGGGGGATCTAGCTAAACTCTTTATAGAAAAGACTATGGAGAAAATAAGGAAATTTACGAAAGTAGATGCTGTGATCGTTGGTGCTGGCCCAGCAGGTTTAACTGCTGCATGGTTTCTAGCTCTTAATAAATTAAATGTACTAGTTCTAGAGAAGAACCTTGGTATTGGTGGAGGAATACGTGGCGGTGCAATGCTTCTACCAATAGCATTGATTGAGGAAGGAGAAGCGGTTGAGATCGCTAGGAGTGCTGGTATAAGGCTTTATAGTGGATTAAATGGAGTATATGTTGCTGACCCTACTGAAGCTATGATCAAAATAGCTACTAAAGCATTAGAAGCTGGAGCTTCTATTTGGCCTGGTGTATATGTTGAGGATCTAGTAACTAGTGGTAGAGGCGACGAATTGAGAGTTCGTGGTGTACTTGTTAATTGGACACCTATAATAGAGGCTGAGTGGCATGTTGACCCATTATTTATAGAAGCAAAAGCAGTTATAGATGCAACAGGACATGAGGGCAGTGTTATTCGATTACTTGTTAAGCGACATCCCGAGCTAAAACTCAAAGTTCCAGGTATGAGTAGTGGTAATGTATGGGTTGCTGAAAGAGAAGTTGTTGAGAAAACTGGTATGGTTGTTCCCGGACTATATGTTGCAGGTATGAGTGTAGCTGAACTATATAATCTAAATAGAATGGGGCCTATTCTCGGAGGAATGCTTGTTTCTGGTAGGAAAGTAGCTATGCAGATCATAGATGATCTAGGTAAGAGATAAGTTTTTCCATAGAAATTTAATATTATAGCTAAATATAGTCTGAGATAGAATGGTGTATCAAGTATCTTGAATAAATACTTGATCACACCTATATTGTTCGTTTTTATATTGATACCAAGCATCTCATTCACAGATTATTCAACGGCTAAGATGATTTATCGTATAGAATATTTTGATGGTAGAATAGAATATATTGAAGCTGATCTATATGAAGGGGTTCTCACAATAAATAATGTATCAATACCATTAATCTTTAATACAACATGGAGAAACTACGAATCAACACAACTGAAGATCCTAATTAATGATTCTCTGGAAACTTATGAAGCATTACATATAATATTTAATAGGAATTCTAGAATCTATGAATTATACTACGATAAAAACACTAAAATTTTATTATACGGTATAGTGAGTGATGGAACCAGTGGTGAAGAACTATTTGAACTAACCTTAACTACTAAACCATCAAACATAACAAATATTATTACACATCCATATAAACAAACAGGATCCATCACAACTAATAATTCAAATACCAACTCCCCACCGAGAAGTCCTCCATTAACTAATCATACGGATAAAAATAGAGAAGATTTCTCACCATATATATTCTTATTATCAATGATCATAACAATCATAGTTATCCTTCTCCTCATTAAGAAGATTAAAAGAGGTTGAGTTTTGAGTAGGAAGAAAATATATTTACTAATATTAATCATATTATCATTGATAGTCTATGCTTGGACTGTAAACTATAGATTAGGAATAGCAGATGAGCTTAAGATAGATTTTGATGAACCCATATATACATGTGCAGCTAGTGATATAGCGCCGTGTATATACTCTCTAAACATTACTTGTCTCAGAAACTATACCTACAATTATGAACACCCTATGCTTGGAAAAATAATTTATGGTTTATTTCTAAACTATAATGCTAGTCTTGAAGAAAAGATCATGGTTGCTAGAAAAGTAGATATCTATCTATCATCACTAACTGTTATAATATTAACTTTCATCAATCCACTAAGTGGAATATTATTTAGCGGGGATGCACTAGTAACTAAGTATTCTTCGCAAGCATACCTTGATGCATTAACTACATTATTTGTACTATTATCCTATACACCATTACTCTATCACATCGATAAAAAGCCGTGGTTGAAAACTACGCTATCAAGCATATTCGGTGGTGCAGCAATAGCTACTAAGTATACTGCTATACCAGCTCTTCTACCCATAATAATTTATTTGTTTACAAAGATCTTTATAGATGCTATTAGATTAGACGATAGAGTAGTATTGTATATAGTTTTTAAACCAAAATATTTCTTATACGCAATAGTATGGCTGATGATCGGGGCGGGCACATTTATACTTTTAAACCCTATGTTTTGGAATGATTTAGGTAAACCTATAGAGGAAACAATGCTATATAAATCACTTATATACCACGTAGAATATGCTTCTAAGACTAGTATAGAAAAACCACTACCTACCTATCATCAATTCACGTGGATCATAGAAGAAAGCCCACTTAAATGGCATCCAGGGATCCCATGGATCAATACTGGTCTAATAATTCTCTTCCTAGGCTATCTAGGCTTACCCTTAACTATTTATAAGAAACCATTAATAGGAGGATGGATCATATCATATACGATATTCCTATTAATATGGCTTGTTAAATGGCCTCAATACACATTATTACTATTAGCCCCACTATCCATTAGTGCTTCATACTTTATAGTCTTCATCCTTAAAATATTTAAAAACACATGGTCTAAAATAAATAGTATAGATACAGAGAAAAAGCTCTCTATAATTATAATATCCATAATACTCTTAAGTATTCCAATATCGATTATGTCGAAAGAGACGATAGCGATTTCATCTGATAAGTATCTAGATAGAATCTTAGAAACTCGGGAAACGAGAATATATAGAGATAAGATATTGATCAGAACTGATCAAATGGAGATTATATTTAGTAAAGAAGGATTAAAACCGATTAGTTGGCGTGTAGACGATTACGAGTTATTAAATTCTGTTCAGAGAGGAACAGCTAAAGCATACCCCTACGAATGGATTCCTAGAAATAATTATCCTTGGCCCGGTGAAATCTATTATTCATGCTTCAATGTATACTCTACAAAGAACTATATAGTAGGGTATACAAAGCTTGAGAGAGACGCAGAAGGTCTCATATTTTATAAGTTTATTCGAATAATTAATTCAACTTGTATCGAGATCCGTTACATATTATATAACCCTACTAATGATGAAATAGAGATAGGATCTGATCCGAGATGGGGTAAGGGTTGGGGTTTCTCAATAGAATTAACCATCTCACCTAATACTACAATAGATAATATTAAACAATATTATAGGACATGTAGTGGAGAAACAATATACAAACATTCAACATGGGTTTCAATAGAAACTTCATGTATACTTGAATATGGATTAATAGATTATAATAATGATTATAAAATCTACATAGTTAATCTAAACAATACACAGACAACAGCCCTCTGGTTAGAATACGGTAGTAAATGGATATCAATTAGATTATCCTATAAGAATATTAGTTTAAAAAGAGGTGAATCAATAGTCTATACTACAAGGTGGTGCATAGATAAAATTAGAGAAGTAGATGAAACTCAAAAATTAGTATTTAATCTAACATATAAATCGTTAGAAAAAACTTATTATATGTTCACATATATATTATTATTTGCTATCTTAATAATTTATGGTTTTTTAAAAGAAACTATTAAAATAAGGATCTTAGGGTGATTAATTTGGTTAAGATAACAGATACTGGGTTTGGATATATAGTCGTTGATGATAAAAAATATGACGAGGACATCGTGATATGTAGAGATAAGGTTTTCAAAAGACCAAAACATTTATCGAAAAAATATAGGGAAATATATAGACATACCCCATTATCTATCGATGAACTAAAGTATATACTAGAATTGTGTAGAGATATAAAAATTATAGTTATCGGTAAAGGACAGAATGGCGCGCTACCTATCCCCGATGAAGTATTGGATTTCCTAGATAAAGGAGGATATAAGGTCTACATTGATATAACACCTAAAGCAGTAGATTATGTAAATGGCTTGTCTAGTAAAAATAATGAATATTTAGCAATACTACATATCACTTGCTAAGACTGTACAATCAATTTAAGTACTCTAGCTATGAATTTACTAACAGAATACGATACTACTATAGCTAATATATTGAAGACTATTGTATAAAATAATATATATGATGATGAATAGTTTTTCTCAGAAGTAGTTACTTCATGTATATATGTAGCATTGCCTTGTTGATCAGTTATTTTAACTATTGGTTCATTAAATATAAATGTTAACGTAGAATTCGTATATCTAATATCTGAGAGGTATAGAGTCTTTGTTCTAAGCATGTATGGTTTAAGTCTTATAGATGAATAATTAATGTAATCGTGATTTTCTAATACTATAACCATTAAATATGGGTGTTCAGCTTTTAAATTAATATATAATGTATTGTTTTCGTATTTGAGCTCTATATCTGGCATTGAGAAATAAGATACAAAACTAATTTTACCAGTACTATCATCGTAGTATAATAGTTTAGTTTTTGAACGAGATATTTTCGATAAACCATGACCTATTCCATCTTCGAATATTACTCTTTTAATATAGAAATGGTTTAGATCATCTGTTAAATCGATTATCGCATAATAATCATATAGATAGAGGGGGGTCTTGCTTAGTGAATCGTAGTAGAATGTTTTGATCTCTCTATGAATCTTATTATTCAATATGAGTTCGTTATATTTTTTATACTCAAAACAAACAGTATCCTCGTATAGAGACACCGCAGTTATATCATAATATAAGTTAAATCTTTCAAAATAGAGTTTCTTGGTATTTAAATCATAGGTTAAGATAAGTGCTGGATCAACCCATTTACCAGATGAAATAATTGTTCTTCCTAAATACTTATCAAGTGTAGCGTTTATTAATTCTTCTAAATCTCTATTAAACCCTCTAGACCACGTCTTATATCCAATCAATCTATAACTATAGATATAAGTGTAATTATTTGATTCTAGGACGTGGATCCATATTTCAAACTCGTAGTTAACACGTAATATTCCGCTTCCAGAAGAAGTTGAATTAACTGTTATGTTTTTCACAAATATACCAGAGGCTACTATTTCGAATATCCCTGTATACATACCGTTCAAAACATATATTTCCCTATAGAAGATAGTATTAACTACAGGTACGAACTGTAAAGATATAACCAGCAGTGTCAAAGTTAACATAGCATATTTTTTAGCATTAAACATACCAGTACTACCTTAATAATCTTTTCTTCTTATTTCCGAGATGATTTTAGTCATAAATATTATCTATCATATACGTATTTAAAACTAGTGTGTTTAGATACATGGGTACATGGTGATATACTTTTGATTGAATCATATATACGAGAATATATTGTTTCTCTAAAAAATTCTTTAACATATATCCGTAGTATTGATGGTTTTCTAGTTAAAATAGGATCTATAATTTATGATTTAGAAGATAAATGTAGAGATAAAACTTGCGACCCCAAGAAACTACTTAAAGAGATACTATCAGCTAAAGAACTTAGAAGTTATTTATCGAGATTCAGTTGTTATCGTGATGAGATCTTTGAGAAGATAAATAGTGATCCTAGACATAAAAATCTTAGAAGATACTTCGAAGTATTAAAAGAAACGCTTGAGAGTATAGAGTGTACTGGAGAGGGAGAAGTTATACTTGAAACGCCTCCCGCTACATGGGCTAAAGAAAGGATCGAACCTAGAATTGTTATTGAGGAAGAAATCAGAGAACGTAAAAAGTTTTCTTTCGATCTATATTCTCTAATTAAGACTTTACTTATTGTCTCGATAGCGATATTTATTATAACATTAGTGTTGATATTTACACATTAAAGTACTACATATGGTGAAAAACTATATGGAATTGGAGATAAAACATACTTCTAGAGTAATTTATACTGTACTACCAGATAATAGTAAAGCATTTATAAGATACCGTATAGTAGATCATGTAATGGAATTGCTTGAAACTTATACTCCACCCCAACATAGAGGGAGGGGTATAGCTAGGAAATTAATGGATTATGCCATAAAATTAGCACAGGAAAATAATTGGTTAATAAAACCAATATGTAGTTATTCAATCTATTATTTCATAAAGAATAAGGAGAAGAGAAAACTCCTTACCCCCGAGTTTAAGAATATGAGTGATGATAAATTAAAGAAGATATTCGAAGAGAGGTTACATGAAGAACAACAGAAACAAACTTGACTCTTAATATTCTACGAGTGAGAAAAATTTGATCTTTATACAAAAATAGTTTTTCACGATAAGAATATTCTAACAACAATACACCTAAAATGTAGTGAGCACTATATAATTCATAGGTGTTCTAGATGAAAACTTTGATCGTGGGGAATCTCACCATAGATCATATCGATGGGAGTTTAAGGATCGGGGGGCCAGGTTATTATGGTGGATTAGCTCTTGGCAAGTATTTGGGTTGTGATACTTATCTCTATACCTCTATGAACCCTTACTATAGGGTATTGTTTAAGCCTCTCTATGAATATGTTAAGGTGTATGAGCATAGATGCGTTGATCTACCGGAATTTGTTATTAAAGGCGGTAGAGCTGTTAGAATTGAAAATAAGGGTTGTATTTTATCTTTGTTATTAAAGGCGGTAGAGCTGTTAGAATTGAAAATAAGGGTTGTATTTTATCATGCGAGGAATTAGATAATTTATTAGATGAAGTTAAACCAGAAATAATTATTTTTGCACCTGTTCTTAACGAGATTAATGAATGTATGGTTAGACTTGTTAAGGATAAAGAGTATGTTAAAGTTAAAACACTTGATTTACAAGGCTTTACTCGTAAGGTTTCAGATAATGGAGAAATTTCTTATAGGTGGAGTAATGAGTATAATAGAATATTTAATTACGTAGATCTAATCCATGGTAACTACTATGAGTATAAAAGTATTTCTTCTACATATGGTTTAGGCAGTACATTATATAGTATCAAATCGTTATCTGAGAGAGTGAGTGCTGGTTTAGCATTATCTATTGGCGGATTAGGTCTATATTTACTATATAGAGGTGAAGCATATTATGTTCCAGCTTTAAAAGTTGATGTTGCAGATGAGGTTGGCGCTGGTGATGTATTCTTATCTATATCTAGTTATTACATGGTATCGAATAATTTGTTAGATTCAGTTGTATATGGTGTAATAGCTGGTTCTTTAAAGGTAACCAATGCTTATAAGTCGTGGTTTTCAAGAGAAGATCTCGATAGGATACATAGTGTTCACCGAAGAAAAGTAGTTAAGATCTCTGTATAACGGGTTTATCTAATGCTTCGATCCCGCTTATCTGTGATTTATAGAGTTTATAGAATACTCCTTTCCTCGATAATAAGGCTTCCAGTCTACCCTCTTCAACTATTCTCCCATCATCAATAACTATGACGCGATCACAATCATGTGTAATTGTTAATCTATGTGCAACAATTATACCAGTGCGTCCTTTCATGAGAGTCTTTATAGCTCTCCTAATAATCTCTTCTGTTTTAGCGTCAACACTAGATAGTGCTTCATCTAGTACAACAACATCAGGGCTTCTAAGCATAGCTCTAGCTATAGCTATTAATTGTTTCTCACCAACAGATAATCTCTTACCAGCTTCACCTGCATCAGTATAGTATCCTTTGGGTAGTTTTTCAATAAACTCTTCAATACCCAGTATCCTACAGATCCTCTTCACCTCTTCGTCACTAGCATCCGGTTTACCGACCCTAATATTATCAAGTACTGTGCCAGGGAACAAGTACGTTTCTTGTGGAACATAACTTATGTGTTTCCTAACACTACTTCTCTTGATCTCCCTTAGTTCAACTCCATCTACTAGGATTCTACCTTTAACTGGGTCATAGAATCTCAGTAATAAGTTAATTAATGTCGTCTTACCAGCTCCTGTACGACCAACTATAGCTATGGTTTCACCTGGTTTGATCTCTAGGTTTATGTCTTTTAAAATAGGTTTACCCGGTTCATATTCAAACCATACGTGATCAAATATTATTCCTCCATCAATTCCATTGATTTCTATACCAGCTTCTTCCTCGATCTCATCTACATCTAAAACTTCATATATGCGGTCAAGTGATGCGAGTGCTGATTGTAGTGAATCATATAAGCTGATCAAGTTGTTTATTGGTCTTATAAACCGGTTGACATACTGTATGAAAGCTACAACAACACCTATACTTAAAACACCCGTTATACTAAGGTATCCCCCATAGATCAATACAACGACTATTGATAGGGTTGAGGCTAGATTCATTAATGGCCAGAAAAACCCCATTAAAACAGCTACTCTCATATACATCCTAACTGTTTCCCAAGAAACCATTGCAAACTCCGATCTAACCCTATCTTCTCTTCCAAAAGCTTTTATTGTTTCAATACCCGATACATTCTCACTAACAACACTTGATAAACTAGCTATTTTCTCACGTACAGCTTTGTAGGCTCTCCTAAGCCTTGAACCGAAAAACCATGCTATAAAGATCATTAATGGTACACCAACCATAGCTACTAACGTTAAACTAGGACTCAATATAAACATCATAACAACTATTCCGATCAGAGAGAATACATCACCTATAACGCCTAAGAGCCCAGATACTAGGACTTCATTAATAGTAGATGTATCATTTATTAATCTAGATACAAGATCACCAACCTGCCGATCTTTATAGAAACTAATCTTTGCACTTAATAGTTTATTAAATATTTTCTCACGTAGAGAATATAGTACATGTTGACCGAGCGCTTCAATAGAGTATCTACGAAGAGTATGAAAACCCCACTGACCAATCAAACATAATAGATAGATCGATACAATGAAGGGTAGTTCAGAATATCTACTTGGTAAAATATATTTATCGATAGTTAATCCTAATATATATGGTGCTGCTAGCATAGCTATCGTTGATCCTATTATAGATATGATTGTCAATAGTAATAGTTTTTTAAACGCTATTATTTCAGATATAAATCTCTTCATTAACTTCCATGTAGAAGTGTTTTTGTTACTCACGTTTCTTCTCACCTATCATTGATCTATATAGTTCGTAATATAGACCCCTCTTAGCTAGTAGTTCTTCATGTGTACCTTCCTCAACTATTCTCCCACGGTCCATTACTACTATTCTATCAGCGAGACTTATCAAAGAAAGCCTTTGTGTAACTATTAATGCTGTCTTATCCCTCAAAATCTCCTTCAAATCACTTACGAGTTTTTTCTCAGTTTCAGCGTCTAGGTTAGAGACTGGATCATCTAATAAAATTATTTTAGGATTAGATACTAATGCTCTAGCTAAAGCTATCCTCTGTCTCTGACCACCGGAGAGATCTACTCCACGTTCACCAACAATAGTATCATATCCTTTAGGTAACTGTATTATAAAGTCATGGATTCTAGCAATCTTCGCTGCATTAACTATTTCCTCAAATGAAACATCCGGATTACCTAATGCAATATTTTCTTTAATACTACGATTAAATATGAATGGTTCTTGTGAGACGTAGACTATGTTTTTTCTCAGGAAATCTAGTTTTAAATCTCTAACATCAACACCGTCAATAAGTATTTCTCCTTCATTGAACTCGTATAGTCTAGCAAGTAATTTCAATAGAGTAGACTTACCTGAGCCTGGAGGGCCAACTATAACTATTTTTTCTCCCGGTCTAACATGTAAATCGATTCCATCTAACACCTTCCTATTACCATCATAGCTGAAACTAACATTTCTAAATATTATCTCACCACGTAGATCATCTAGTGTTTTTGCATCCGGTTTTTCATATACTCCCGGTTTAGTATCTATTATCTCGAATAATCTCTGAGCAGCAGCTATTGTTCTCTGTATATCTCCTACAGCGTATCCAAGAGCATTTAGTGGCCACATAAGCATTAACATATATGACATAAAAGCTGTTAATCCACCTATAGTTAATAATCCATTAGCTATAGCATATCCTCCGAGATATAGTATTGTAGCCATTGTTAAACCTATAACTAATACTCCTAGATTACCATATAATGCCCGGATCCTTGTAGCTTTAATGTTTAGGTCGAGAAACCTATTGTTTTCATCTAGAAACCTATTATACTCGTGTCTCTCTAGTACAAGGCTTTTAATAGTCTTGATCCCTGCCAGATCATTCGTTGCTATAGAAGCTAATACACCCAATTGTTGTCTAATTTTATCATACATAGGCTTAATCATCATTGCATAACGTGTACTAAAGATAACAATGAAGATCATTGCTATGAGAGAAATAATTGATAATAACATGTTCATTGATAACATATAGTATAGTGAAAACCCTATCATTAAGGTAGAATATATGAGCATCCTAAATCTCCAGGATAGGAAACCAGATATTCTCTCAGCATCACTAGTTATCCTAGATATTAATTGACCAGTAAAGACTTTATCAAAGAAATCAAGTGATTGTCTCTGAATAGAATCAAATGCTTCAAGCCGAATCCTATAAACTATTTCTTGAGAAATCTTAGTTGTTAAGTATCTAGCTATAAAACTAGATACACCACTAATGATAGTTACAAGTAGTGTTAAGAAAGAATAGTATACAATGGTGCTCCAGGAACCAGCTAAAATACCTTTATCTATAGCTTCTCGAATAAAAACAGGGATTATACTAGAACTAAAAGACATAAGCACAATAAAGACTATACTAGAAACTAACAAATACCATTTTCTAAACACATATCGCATAAGCCTTATAAAAACAGATAATCCACTATAGTTACCCAAATATTTTCACACCGTAGATATAGATAGTAAAATACATTCTATTAAATCCATATTATCAGAATTGAATAGATTCTTAGAATAGTATGGATTGAAATACAAAAAGCTATTTGATAAGAGAGATATACTCCCTTAATACTTCATCAAACGTTTTCTCATCTTCTTCTAGAATAGCCCTATATGCGTGTTCTACAAACGCGTTATTACCCATAAATAATCCCTTCAATAAATAATAGATAACATGTCTAGCAGATCCTTCTCCCTCAATGGCGCCTCCATAAAGGTCGAGAAGTGCATGATAAGCTCTTATTGGATCCTTAATAAAATATTCTACAAAGTTTTTCTTATACACCCTATAGAAATGCCACTCAACCCTAGCTAACACTCCGGGCATAACTTTATTCAAATAATTCCTGGTACTGGTTATTATACGAGATAATTTACCATATTTAATTTTGCTTTTAACGACCACTACCCTCCACCACCTATGATCTCTAGTCTTCGATCACGCCCAAATACTATCTTCATCTTCTGCGATGGTGCATATCCATGTCTATTTTTCCATACAATAAATGATCTCGCAACACGGTCACCCATGATCTCGAGTTTTAGAGCAAATATTACATCAACCAATGTATCGATAGGTACTCTTTCATGCGGATAATCCGCTGTATATGTATAGATCGCTACAATGTTTTTCTTTCTAAAAATATTTGTTAATCTATGGGTACCAAGCCAAAATAATCTCTTATTACTTAATCTATATAATACCCGAACACCATCCAATACTACGATATCCGGGTTTTCTTTTGAAACCTCTTCATCAATTAAATTTAATACCTCGGATAGATTATGAGTTAAAGGATCAATACATACCAATATTATTTTATCATTCAATATCTCATCATATCCCAAGGATCTAAATCTTCCTCGAACAAAATCGTATGTTTCATCTAAGGATACAAACAATACTTTATTACCTCTCTTAGCTGCTTCACCACTTATATAGGTAGCTAATACTGATTTCCCAGAACCACTAACACCGGTTAATAGTATCTGTGAGCCACGCAGTATCCCGTGAAGATCTTGATCTAGGAGATTTATTCCAGTAACTATTTTCTCTCTTCTCTTCTCTGATATTTCATCGGTGTATATTAATAAAGGTTTTATTCCGGCTTTAATAACATATGGTACCTCATATATATTTAATGGGACTCCACGTATTTTCCTAAGCTCCATTACTCTCTCATATCCAGTATACGATTTAATTAATTTCATTAATATAACTCCATCAACAATAAACTCCTCAATACCATAACCTACAACCTTGCTTCCAATCGGCAGATCAGTTATTATCATCGATAGATCAACATGTTGTTTTAAAAGAGGGATTAGGCTTGTATGAAGAAATGCTCTTAATTGAGGTGGAGATAGTATTTTAGTTAGGGCTGTAAACCCATCTATTACTATTATAGATGGTTCTAAATCATCAATAGCTTCCATGATCGCTTCAATAGTTTTATCAACTATATCGATGTCTGAAACCGATAACAGGGTTACGAATTTAAAGAGTCCCCTCGCATGGAGGCTTTTAAAATCTAAGCCTAGTTGACCGATAAACTTATAGAAATCGTTTTCTGTCTCAGCAAAACTTATGTACACCCCCCGTCCACTATACTTGACAATATTATTATACATTATATGTGCTGCTAACGTTGTTTTACCAGCACCCGGATTACCTGCTATAAGTAAAACAGAACCCTTAATAATACCGGGTTCAAGGATATGATCAAGAGCCTCAATACCAAGCTTAATACGATTATCTTCTACTACCAATTTTAAACTACTCCTTATTTTCAACACTATATTATTTTAAATCTCATTTATATACTATATTGCCATATTCAATGCTTATCAGAATAATGTATTTTATTGATTAGTCATTATATTATTGTTTAACATCTTTAATGACTCAAATAGTCGTATATCTAATTAAATGTCATTATAAATATTCAGACATTCTTCAAAAATATATTAATTCCAATAAATTATAAATTATATGTTTAGTTCATTTAATATTTCGCTTCTTTTAGTTATCTCTCTTTTCTTTTTGA
>NJDP01000051.1 GCA_002254665.1 Desulfurococcales archaeon ex4484_58
ATCAGCTATAACCATTGCACCAGCTTCTAAATAATATTCACCAGTTGTTTTATCACGCAATACAGAAGCGGTGAGCCCAGCTGCTGTTGATCCCTTGCCGCTAGTATATATTCCACGAGGCGCTATACGTGCGGTATACTGTAGTAGCTGTGACTTAGCCGTACCGGGGTCGCCGACTAGTAGTACATGTATATCTCCACGTATCCTAGTGCCATCGGGTAAAATTTTTGGCACCCCACCAAATAGTAGGAGTGCAATAGCTTCTTTTATATTCCAATGACCATATATTGATGGAGCTATACTAGCTATGATCTTCTCCCTAATCCATGGATCACGTGATAACTCTCTAATCTTCTCTTCATCTTCACGCGTAATCTCTACTTCTTCTAACACTTTCTGTTGAACATCAATATAGTTTGCATCGATATAGAACGAAAACACTGATCTACCGGTACCGCGTTGAGCCGATGATGTAGGCATAACACGTAATATCCCAATAACAGTTATACGATCACCCGGTCTAGCAGAATCCACTAGATCACTTGTCAATATAACCTCTATACTTCTCGGAATCTGGCCTGGTGGTATCTCCTCTGGTTTTTCTTGAACAACTATTTTCTGCCAATCAATAAACTGTGATCTATCTAGGACCAACTCAAATTTACCAGTTTTACCACATACTGGACAGTATGGTGGTTTTTCTATTCTCTCACCCATCTCCCCGGATTCCGGATAATAGAATTCAGCTCCACATTCTGGATCACTATGTCTATATAATGCCTTAACTAATCTAGCCTCTACCTTAGTTAATCTAGTGACGATCCCTTCTACAGCAACTAATTTACCGATATACTCGCTTGTAAGCTCTCTTATCTTCAATATACGTGAAGGATTCCTGAACCTTGGATAGAACTTCTCGACTGATTCAACGTATTCTGGATATTCCTTAGCGATTAATTCTCTTATAGCTTTACTAGCAGACTCTATCATGCGATCAGGTGCTTCCTCTACTAAATGTGCAAGTTCTCTATCATATAGTGTTAAATCGTTGAAATCAATTATTAGGCTTCTCTGGTTCATTAAAGCCATTTGATTTATTCTCTCACGATACTTGAAAACACCAGTTTTCTTATCCCTGAAATCCCATAGAAACTTCTTAAACCTTGTTATAACATCTTCTTCAACCAACTCTTTATCTCTAATAGTTAAGACCATATTTTCTATCCACCTAAAACATATATTTTAAAGCCTAAGCTTTTTCTAACCCAAGACTTTTCGTCCAAGCACTTAACATGTCTTTTAGCATAGTATAAAGTATTTTTTCTTCTTCGCTCATCTTATCGAGTATCTCTTGTGGAATAGTTGGTAACATTATATAATTCATGATCTTCTTGATCCTGATCCTGCCAATAGTGTATATTAGGTCTTCTCTCTGTTTATATTCATCAAGTAAAGTTAGATCAGCTGTATCCTTCAATTTTTCACGTAGTCTCTCAATATCCTTTTTAACAAGTATATAGAAGTATCTTGGAATCTTCATTAATTGTAGTTTCTGGACAGTAGCCTCCTCATTATAAGCTATATTAGATAGCTTCTCTATACCATATTCTTCCTCGCGAACCCTAACTAACCCTTCTTTTGAAAGCATATACGCGAGCCATCGAGGCAACACGTATTCAGAGCCTCTCGTTAAATCAATGAATCCTTCATGAGTGAAAACTTTTAAATTTCTCCCTAAAACCTCTACCTTAACTTCTTCCTCCATATAATCTCTCATTAAAAACTCGACTATCTTATTAACAAATAATGAAATACTTGAATCCAATAATCCAACACCCTACAACCTTCTATAATATATGGTTTGTTTTAAAACCAGTAATCAACATATTTACCTATTGGTGGTGTAGAATACATGTCTTCTAGAGAAGCACTTGCAGAACTTCTATGGGCGGAGAAATATAGGCCTAGATCACTGGATGAAATGGTTAATCAAGAAGATATAGTTAATAGAATGAAGAAATTCGTAGAAGAAAAAAACATGCCCCACCTCCTCCTAGCGGGGCCTCCTGGAACAGGTAAAACAACAGCAGCACATTGTTTAGCACATGATCTATTCGGAGAAAACTATAGACAATACATGCTAGAACTCAATGCTTCAGTTTCACGTGATACACCAATACTTGTTAAAATTAATGGAGTTGTCAAGAGAACTACTTTTGATGAACTAGACAAGATCTATTTTAACAAAGATGATACTTTAAGATATGGAGATGGAGAATACGTACGAACAAGTAACTTAGAAGTATTAACACTAGATAAAAAGACTGGTAAAATAAAGTGGGGTAAGGTAACATGGATTATCAGACATTATGTTGATAAGATATTAGAGATCAAAGTAGAAGGTGGAGGAACACTAAAACTAACTGGTAATCACTCAATAATGGTTATAGATGAAAATGGAGAGCTGGTAGAGAAGAAGGCTTCAGAGATTAAGGCTGGAGAATATGTATTATCTTTTACAACGATATTACCCGGCGAAAAGAAGATACTAGATCTTAGAAACTATATTGTTAAAGAAACAAGAAGAAATAAACAATCAAAAATCATACCTCTCGATACAGATTTTACATGGCTACTTGGAATGTATATAGCTGAAGGATCACTCGGATTCCGTAAATCTAAAAACCTCGAAACTAGTGGACAACTAGTTATAACTATAGGATATCCCGATGAAAAAGAATATGCCGAGCGGATAGAGGAGATAACAGAGAAGCATGATATACCCATATACGAGAACTTAGTAGGCTCTGGTTTTAAGGGTCGTGATAGACTAACTGCTAAACATATAAGATTACTACATACCGGATTAGCTCGTTATCTACGTAGAGAAGCTTATACGGAGAAGACAAGAGCACGATATAAACGTATACCAAAGATTATTTATGAACTTAAAAATAGATCTAGAATAGAGTTTATAAGAGGCTTAGCTGCAGGGGATGGAACAGGCGAATGGAATAATGTCGTGAGAATATCCAGTACTTCTAAAGATTTATTAATAGATCTAGTATGGCTTGCTAGAATATCTGGTATTGAAGCCTCTATTTTTGATAATGAAGCTAGACTTATATGGAGAGGATCTATGAAGTATAAAAAGTCGGATTTACTACCGGCAATACCGTTTATAAAATTCTTTGAAGAAGTAAGTGAAGCTATTAATATTAATTGGAAATACTTGTTAAGACATCAGTTATACGAAGATAAAAAGAGTGTATCGAGAAAAACACTCAAGATTATAATGGAAAATATTGATAAATCAAAACTCAGCCCTAAGCATAAAGAAAAATATGAGAAACTATATGTGCTAGTAAACTCAGATATACATATACTCAAGGTTAAACATGTAAAAATAATAGATTATAACGACTATGTATATGATGTAAGTATACCTGAAAACAACATGTTCTTCGCAGGAGAAATACCGATCCTACTACATAACTCGGATGAAAGAGGTATTGATGTTATTCGTAGTAAGGTGAAAGAATTTGCTCGTACACGTGTTCCTGGCGAGATCCCGTTTAAGATCGTGTTATTAGATGAAGCTGATAATATGACAGCTGACGCTCAACAAGCGTTGCGTAGATTAATGGAGATGTATACTGCTTCTACAAGATTCATATTAATAGCTAATTATCCAAGCAAGATCATAGAACCTATTCAGAGTAGATGTGCTGTTTTTAGATTTACACCGTTAAAGAAAGAAGATGTTATTAGTAGACTGAAATATATTGCGGAGAACGAGAAGGTAAAGTATCATGAAGATGCACTTGAAGCTATACATGAGATTTCAGAGGGTGATATGAGAAAAGCAATAAATATATTGCAAGCCGCAGCTGCTTTAGGTGAAGTAACAGTTGATAGTGTATATAAGGTTGTTGGATTAGCTCATCCACGTGAAGTAAGACAAATGATCCAATTAGCGCTAGCTGGAAAATTCACTGAAGCACGTAGTAAACTCAGAGAACTCATGATCAATTATGGTTTGAGTGGACTTGATATTATTAAACAGATCCATAGAGAAATCTATAGTTCAGACATAAAACTACCTGATGAAATAAAGATTATGATAGCTGATCTAGCTGGTGAAATCCAGTTTAGACTAGTTGAGGGAGCGGATGACGAGATCCAATTAAACGCTTTCTTAGCAAGACTAGCCTTTATAGGTAAAAAATTCAAAGTCTAGGAGGAAATATAATGGCCAGAAAAATACCATGGATCATAAAGTATAGACCTAAGAGAATAGATGATGTAATAGATCAAGATGATGCAAAAAAACAGTTGATTTCCTGGATAAATTCGTGGTTAAAAGGTAAACCAAGTAAAAAAGCAGCTCTACTATATGGACCAGCTGGATGCGGGAAAACAAGCTTAGTAGAAGCTATTGCTAATGAATACAAACTAGAACTTGTAGAGATGAATGCTAGTGATTTTCGTAGAAAACAGGATATTGATAGAATAGCTAAAGTAGCCGCTACAATGCGTAGTTTGTTCTCACGTGGAAAAATAATTTTATTAGATGAAGTAGATGGTATTAGTGGAAAAGCTGATTTTGGAGCTATAGAAGCTATTCTCTACTTATTGGAAGTCACTAGATACCCGGTAATAATGACAGCCAATGATCCATGGAATCAACGGCTCAAGCCATTGAGAGACGCTTCATTAATGATCCCATTTAAGAGATTAAGTGAAAGACACGTTGTCGCGGTATTGAAAAGGATCTGTCAAGCTGAGAAATTGGAGTGTGAAGATAATGCACTGAAGGAAATAGCTAGAAGGAGTGAAGGTGATCTTAGGAGTGCTATAAACGATCTTCAAGGTATAGCTGAGGGATATGGTAAAGTAACCCTCGGTCTAGTTAGATCATTGACAACCTATAGAGATCGAGAATATGCTCCTTTCGAAGCACTACATAAGCTCTTCAATGCAAAGTATATATTCCAAGCAAAATCAGCTATTACACAGACAAATATAGATTACGATACAATGTTGATCTGGATCAACGAGCATATCCCAACATATTATGATGACATAGAAGAAATGTATAGAGCATATGAAGCATTAAGTAGAGCTGATGTTTATAGGGGGAGAATAGTAAAGAGTGGTTCATGGGATCTATTGAGCTACGTATTCGATATGATGGGGCCAGGAGTAGCTTTTGTAAAGAAGACCTACAAATATAAATGGAAAGCTTATCGTTCACCAGCTAGACTACAATTACTTGCACAAACCAAGAAAGCACGTGAGACATTAAACCAGATAGCATCTATACTTGCTAAGAGACTATTAATTAGTAGGGCTACTGCTAAAAGCGATGTCGTACCCTATCTTCGCGTAATATTTAGGTATAACCCTAGGTTAGCTGCTAAAATAGCTATCGAGTATGGTTTCA
Source organism: Desulfurococcales archaeon ex4484_58 (assembly GCA_002254665.1). Lineage (GTDB taxonomy): Archaea > Thermoproteota > Thermoprotei_A > Sulfolobales > Desulfurococcaceae > EX4484-58. Next base: position 5,447 of record NJDP01000051.1, read on the forward strand.
ATGAAGATATGATCAAGTTATTAGCTGGCGAAAAATCAAATGAGGTTATAGCCTATTATAAGAAGCTATCTAAAAAATAGTTTTTGTCTAATCTAGCTATCTTACTCTATTATCTTGTTTTAAGCCTAAATAAACGTAATCTACCATATCTCCTCTCTTCTACAACTCCTTGTTCAACAAGTTCATGTAAATATTTAGATGCCACTCTATAGTTTAATCCAGCTAATCTAGCTATCTTAGTAATATTTAATTCTCCATAATCCCTTAACACTTCAATAATCTTAGATCTAGGATCATTCCTCACTTTCGCGAAACCTTCATTCTCTTATATATTAGATCTTCAATATACTTATCAAATAAATCTAATGGACCATAATGGATGCTAATCAATGTTGTTCTACCACGAGTCCCCTTACCACTCGTTCTCGCATCAATTATGCCTGCTTTCTTTAAATTCATTACATACTCATAGACTTGCGTATGCTTCCTAGGCTGTTCACTTAGCAATTCACATAACATTTCATACTCTCTCTCCACATCACCCATTTTAACAAATGGTTTACCAGTTCTTCTCAACAACTTGATGATAGCCCATAAAACAATTAATTCATGGAGAGGACTATAGAGTATTGATTCAGCAACCGTTATTATCTCACGTGAAGTCTTCATAATAGCTTTACGTACATGTTCAAGTGCTATCTTACCACTACCCTCTGATTCAGCTATATCCCCAGCTAATAATAGGATCTCTATAGCATGTCTAGCATTACCTCCACCATTACGATCAACCCCTTCATATTCCGCGATAAACCTTAACACTTCATCGTCAACGACACCTTCATAGAATGCTTCTTGTGCTCTATACTTCAATATATCATATAGTTGATCTGAGGTGTAAGGGTTTAATTTGATCATATGCCTTAATAGGTAGCTTTCAGTAGTAGGATCTAGTAGAGATAACTTCTGTGTATCAAGCGATATAAATATAAAGTTCAATCTCTTAATACCAGTATCCATTGCATCATACGTTCTAACAATAAAGTATACTGCATCACTACCAGCTATACTTGCGAAGTAGTGGAATTCATCAAGTGTAACAATCGCGTATACATCATTATCTTCTAGATAGCCTAGTATTGCATCATACATTTCCTTAACAGATAGACCACGCGTTGGTAATGGAACATCTAATTGTTTAGCAATATCAGCAACAACATTATGTAGTGTACGGTTTCTATGACAATTAACATGTGCATACCTAACATCAATACCAGTCTTCATCTTAACTTTTCTCGGAAAATCTCTACCAAAAACTCTAGCTGTAACAGTCTTACCGGTACCTACACCACCAACAATTAACACTCTCTGAGAAATAGAGCCTGGTGAAGTAATCAAGTGTTTAAAAGCAGATACTAATTGTCTGATTTCATTCTCTCTATGAGGGAGAGTCTCGGGAGTATGCTCTGGTGTTAAACTTTCACGATTACGGAATAATGTAGGCTTATTAATCTCCTCTTCAATAATATCCCAAACACCTGGTTGTTCACTATACAACCCTTAACACACCATACTTTCGCCCTACTACTCCCTATATTTATTTAGGACCTTTTATAAAATGAGAGCCTCTAGATCAACAATTTGCTTTACCAATATAGATCATATTATTTATTACCTCAACATATAGACAAGTTTTTGCTTTAGAATTATGTTTTACATTCTTCTCTGAAAGAACATTAATGATTTCCTTCCACAATCTACTACTTAAACCACGTATACCCCTAACCCTTACCTTTAACTTAACCTCTTCATTTTCTACAACTAAACCAAGTATGCTTCTAGGATCAAATTTATTTAATTCACTATAAATTACAACCGGAACTATTCTCTCTACAAAACCATACTCATACCTATTCACTAAACTATATACCCTCCTATGATCTAGTTTAGAATAAACTATTAATAATCCTGGATAACCAGTTCTCAAAACTTTAACACTATGATTAAGAGGGAAGATAACATTACCTATTTCTTCAATACACCAATCCTCATTACCAGCTCTACAAGTAACTATTAATACTGGTTTCAATCTAAAACAACCATTTAAACCTGAAAGATCCTCTGTATCTTATCGATATAAGATGGTTTTACAGCAATTAATAATTCATCATCCTCATCCAAAACAGTGTTCTCCTCTACAAAAAATGCATTATCACCCTTATATATTAATAAGATTCTAGCTTTCTGTTCATCGATCTTTAGATCAGATATTTTAGCACCAGCCAAACTACGTGGAACACGTATTGTAACAAACCTTATCCCACTTCTCATAATATTTGAAATATTCAATATACCAAGTCCACGTATCAATGAAAGGATCTGATCAATGACTAATCTACTAGGATTAACTATTTCATTTATTCCAGCATATAATAGTAAATCATTATAGGAAGGATCATTTACTTTAACGATAACTCTATCAACCTTCATTGAACGAGCTATAAGAGAAACAATTATGTTATCGTGATCATTACCAGTAACAGCAATTACTATATCAACATCTTTAATACCAGCTTCTTCTAAAACTCTAGGATTAGTAGCATCACCATGTATTACAAGACAATCAAGTTTTTCAGCCAAATCATCAACTCTACTCCTATCTCTCTCGATCAAAATCACCTCGTGTTTCTCATTAATCAGAGCTTTTGCTAATTCTGCACCAGTTTCTCCACCACCAGCAATCATTATTCTCATAAATAAGTACACCCCCTATTAGAAGAATATTAAATTCCATAAACTAACTTTATTAATAATAGATCAAAGTTTAAAGAGTTTCTTAATAATATGAGAAGAAACGATCAGCAATGGTATTATCTCTATCCTACCTAGAAACATATCTATAATTAAAACCACCTTTGGTATAAACTGGAGGGTGTGGGAAGATAAACCAACTGATAAACCAGTAGTTGCTAGTGCTGAGGAGGTTTCAAATAAGCTGTCAGGGAAAGAGTATCCATGAAGTAAAAAGATAAATACTGATATGGAGAGAACAATTATGTATAGCGAGAACAACGTATAAGCCCATAATATATCGCTCTCTGATAACGTCTTATCGCCTACCCTGATATAGGATACAGCTTTGCTAGGTATAGTTGTTCTTTGAATAGAATGAATAATTGATTTCAAGATAATATATAGTCTTAATTGTTTAAGTCCGCCACCAGTCGATCCGAACCCTGCACCTATTATCATTAGGATAGATAATATGTACTTATTCGAATCGGGGAGTGTAGAGTTATTAAGTGCCGAATAACCAGTTGTTGATAAAGCTGATGTTAATTGAAACAGATACTCAATTAAACCAGTATGTAAAGTTGGTAATGAGATCAAGAAAGTGGTGAGAAGTACTGTGGTAAATAAGAGTAGTTGAGGGTCCCTAACTATTCTTTTGAATTCCCCTTTATATAGGAAGTAGTATATTGCTAATGGTTGTGCACTTATGAACATTAAAATTAATCCGGCATACATAGCATTTTGTTTAAAAGTACTTATTGTAGAGAATCCACCAGTACTAATTGTTGTTAACGCGTTTATAATTGAATCAAAAAATGATAGTCCGCTTGCTAGATAGATAAATGCAAAAATCAGTGTTAGTATAACGTATATTTTTAAGAAAGCCTTAACAGTAGATACACTTAATGGTGTTACTTTAAATCTTCCGAGATGAGCCATGTATATACTGTATGCTGCACTACCCGGCGTAGCTAGGAATAGGAGCACTAGCATAGCAATACTAAATCCACCAAGCCACTGATAATATGCACGTAGAAAATGAACCCCTGGAGTTAACGCGTGTGGAGGTAATGCTGATAATCCGGTGGTCGTTATTGCTGATACTCCCTCAAATAATGCATCTATAAAATTCACGTTATAGGCTAGTATGGGTATTGCACATGTAAAACCTGGAATGAGGAAAGCTAATACCATTATCGTGAAAGCTTCGAGTATATTAACTTCTGAGTATCTACTATTCCTTTTAATAATGTATGCTATAAATATAGTTGTTAACATAGTGGATACCAAGAGGAGTATAAAAATAAGTGATTCGCCGAGGACTATAGAGGTGATCACCGGCACTATTTGAGCAAAACCTATTATATATAGTATTGTTCCAAGGTAGAAACGTATGTTATTCCAACTGATCTTCACCTATACAGCCCCGGATCCGTTGCTAAATAGCAA
>NJDP01000010.1 GCA_002254665.1 Desulfurococcales archaeon ex4484_58
CAAGTCTACGGTGTAAGCTTAGAGGAGCAGTAAATACTCTCTTCATAGAAACAAGATTCTCAACTTTAATCTTTCCACCAGACCTATTGATCAACTCGAGTATCTCGTTACGAGTACTCCTTAAAATATACTCGGTAAAAACATATGCTACATCAAGTGGATGATACTCCTTAATACTCTCTTCAAAACAATACTCATTAATCCGGACATGCATACCGGCACCACTCCACAAGAAATAAACACTATCTACAACACCATTATCTCTCAACCAATCTCTAATCAAAACACCAATCTCAACAACGCTTCTCCAAACATCCTCGATAAACTGATCATCAACAATATCTATATCAATAAAAGGAGTAACGTAGGCGACATTAAAACGATAACGATCCATAACATCCTCTCTATTAACAAGCCTATGGAAAACCTCTATAGAACCATAAAAACTACGAGGCTTAATAAAACTATACTTACGGATCAAAACAGGTATATCCAAGAAACTCTTAACAACTAAAGGTTTATCATCAACCCAACGAACCCACTTACGATCAAAACCTTCAATACCAACCCATCTACCAATCAAAAACCCACCAATCTCCTCCATAACATATCTTCTACTATAATACTCGTAAACATCAACCAATACAAATCCACCTCTCCACTATACTTAACATAGAATATAAAATAGACACTTATAGAACAACACATATCAATCGATCAACTAGAGAAATAAGTATTATTTCTTCTTCCTACCCTCAACACTAATCCAAACCTTCTCCCCAATCCTCCTATACCCTAGCTCCTCATAGATATGAATAGCTCTCTCATTACCCTTAAAAACATGTAGTAGAGCCTCAGCACCATAACCTACAATATCACGTGTTATAGCTGATGTCAAGATCTTACCATAACCTCTACCACGATAATCCGGGTGAACAAATACATCTCCAACAACACCGATCTCCGGTAAAGCTAAATATCTACAAGAAATCCCAACCAATCTATCATCATCGAATACACCATAATACCTATATTTCCCCAAATACTTTTTAGCATCCTCTAAATTAAACTCTCCATGATACTCGTACTCTCTAAATTGAAGCTTCTTTAACTCATAAAACTCCTCTAGATAATCCATTGTAAGTCTACGGGCAATCTCTGGTTTATATGGTTTAAAACTATTCTCATCAACAACCATATCTACAAAAACAGATTTATCAACAACCAAACCCTTATCTCTAAGATAATCAATTAATTCCTCGATACACCTCTGATCACTTATATGTAGATGAATAATAGAATCAATCCTCAAACTATCAAGAAGGTCTTGACTAAGTAATTGTTCAAAATCAAAACAACCACTACTACTCCATAAATGAATAGCATCACTACGAATACCTCTCCAAAATAACCTATAAGACTTAATACCAAGATCGTAGTCCAAAACAAGATCACAATTATCCCATTCATACAATAGATCATATAATAGGTAGAGATGAGTATATGGATCACTCCGGTAAAGATCAACAATCTTCCTCCACAAAACAACACCTAAACCAACAATACTCTTCAAAGAAACAAACACTACTGAACACCACTATATGATAAGGTCTCACAAAACTACACCTAAATATGTGTTTACTCAAATTAAATAATAAAAACTAGCTCAAACATATCATCTAGTTTCTCAACTATACTAGGTAATGACTCATCGGATCAATAATGTCTAGTTTAGCTACTTATTACTAAATTTATTAACTTGGTTAACATATAGTTAGTTTAATGTAAGAGTATTGGAATACAAATGGTTGTATATCTTGTCTATTACATTGTCTATTCCAAAAAGTATTGTTGAAGAATTGAGAAAGAAAGCTGAACAAGCAGGTATTAGTCTCGAAGAATATATTGTTGAGTTAGCCTTAGAAGGTCTTGATCCCGTGGATAAAGCTATAAAGTATATTGAGGCTTCCCAAGAACTACTTAATCAAGCACGTAAAGAATTTGAAAAAAGTAATCTTAGACAAGCATCCGAGAAAATATGGGGTGCAGCGGCACTCGCTATTAAAGCCTATGCATTATTTAAATACAATAAAAGACTTACATCACATAGAGAATTATGGGAGTATGAAGAGAAACTAGCTAAGGAAATCGGTGAATGGATCGATGATGCATGGAGACATGCTAGTAGTATGCATATAAACTTCTATGAAAACTGGGCTCTCAAAGAACATGTAGAGAGAAGCCTCGTAAAGGTAGAGAAGCTAGTATCAACAGTTGCTAAAACAATTAGTAAATAGTATGTATAAATACATACTTCTATTCCTTAAAGAAACTTTATTATCATTAATTATTATAGAATCAAGGTTAGAAAATCGATAGAATACATTTATAGTTATTGAGAAACCAGTATGGTATTTACCTTGATTCTTTTATTACTATTAAGTATTTCTCATCATTGATGATCCATTCTTTTCTATACCCCTTTATATCTTCAGCTTCTCTCTCATCTTTTAGGAATTGTAGCTCAATTGATCTTGTCTCATTCATTATGTATTCACGGTGTGGTTTAAGTAACTCTATATGCTCCGGTGGTGCATATACATAGGTTTTGATCTTAGCGTCTAGTTCGAGTTTCATTTCTTTCCTCATAACCTGTATTCTTCTCACTAGATCCCTAGCTAGTCCTTCGCTCAATTCTTCTTTTGAAAGCTTAGTATCTATAGCTACACTACCCCATTCTCTATCCTCGACACTATATCCTCCCAAGTATACTGGTGTTATAGATACGTCTTCTTTGGAAATAACTACTTTTACATCCTCGATTATTGTTTCATGTCTGTTATTTGCTAGTATATCTCTAGCTATAACTTCTTGGTTCTCCTCAATATATTTGAAGAGCTTCTTAGCTATATCACGGTATTTTGGACCTAATACTTTATAGTTTGGTGTAACTCTATACTTGATCAACTCCCCGATCTCACTTACTGGTTTAACTAATAAATTCTTAGCATTAACTAGTAACTTGATCAATTCACTGTATTTCTCAACAATCTCTAATACTTCTCTCCGATCACTATAGATTGTGATTGATCTAATTGGTTGTCTAAGCTTAATACCAGCTTTCATACGTGCAGCTGCTGATGCTTCATAGATCTCTCTTATAAACTCCATTTCATCCTCAAGCTTCTTATCAATGTATTCTCTATCAATACTTGGCCATTCATTAACGTGGATTGTTAATGGTAGGTTTGGATCAGCTCTACGAAATACTTCTTGATAAATATATTCTGCTAGGAATGGCGTGAATGGAGCTATTAGTTTAAGCCATTTAAACAATGTATAGTATAATGTAGTATAGGCTGCGAGTTTATCACGAGTATTTTCTTCAACCCATACACGCGACCTAATTAATCTAATATACCAATGACTAACATCCTCAACAATAAATGATCTAAGTATTCGTGCTGCTTCATGTATCCTATAATTATTTAATGCATCAGTTACTTTCTCAGCTAAACTATTTATCCTGGATAATAACCATTTATCCTCGATCCTCAGATCATCGAGATAATCTTCAAGCCTGTATTTACTGGGATCGAATCCATCTAGATTCATATATGTAGATGCAAATACAAATGTATTCCATATAATATCAAGATCTCTCCTAACTTCATCAATAGCTTTCCAAGAAAATCTTGCATCCTCCCATACAGTATTTTGTAATGTCCAAAGCCTCAACGGATCGCGGCCTACGCGCTTGATCGCTTCATCTGTACCAACATAGTTACCAAGACTCTTATGCATCTCCCGGCCTTTCTCATCAAGAGTAAATCCATGGATCAAAACATTCCGGTAAGGTGACTGGTTAAAACCAAGTACACCAGCACGTAGTAGTGAGAAAAACCATCCACGAATCTGATCATGTCCCTCAACAATAAAATCTAAAATTATATCTTCTATCTTAAGCCTAGATGGATGACCCTTCGATGCATAGAAACAAATAGCACTATCAAACCATACATCAATAACATCTGGTACACGCTTCATTTCATGACCACAAACCGGACACTTCAAAACAACATCATCGATCCATGGACGGTGAAGCTCACGTGGAATCTCACCACCATACTTAACTAGTTCCTCACGACTACCAATAACTAGTTTATGTCCCTCTGGACAAATCCATATAGGTAATGGTGTACCCCAGTACCTTTGACGAGACAATACCCAATCCTGTAGATTCTCAATCATATGCTTCATTCTCTCGAGTCCCCAATCCGGCATCCAATTAACTCTCTCGATCTCCTCCATTAATTTATCCTTTAATCTAGTAACACGTATGATCCACTGTGGAGTAGCACGCATAACAACTGGTGTTTTACATCTCCAACAAACTGGGTATTTATGTTTAATAGTTGATGCATAAACAAGTGCTTTTCTCCCCCTAAGATCACCTATGATCTCATCATTAGCTTCACGAACATATAAACCACTATACTTACCAGCTTCACTCGTAAATCTTCCTTCATCATCTAATGGTGAAACAATAAGATCTATACCCTCCTGCTTAGCTACAAGGAAATCCTCAAAACCATGACCCGGAGCACCATGTACAAGACCAGTTCCCTCATACATTGTAACAAATTCTCTACTACCAACAACTCTATGAAACTTCTTCAATTCCTTCTGTAACGGAACAATATCCTCGAGTGGATGATCATATTCTAAACCAATGATCTCGGAACCCTTAAACTCCTCTACAACACTATAATCTCTAACTCCGGTCTCCTCAATGAAGTGATTGAGTCTCTGTTTAGCCAATATATAGTATTCATCCTCAACTCTGATCTTAACATAAGTTTCATCTGGGTGAACCATTATAAATGTATTAGCTATAAGTGTCCATGGAGTAGTTGTCCATATCAATAAATACTCTTTATCCCTACCTCTAACCGGGAACTTAACATATATACTTGGATCCTCTAACTCATGATACTCAACTTCGTATTCAGCAAGTGTTGTTGAACATCTTGGACACCAATAAACAACTCTATACTCACGATCAAGTAAGCCTTGTTCATCGATCTTCTTAATCAGCCACCAACCAGCTTCAATATACTCATCTCGAAGAGTCAAGTAGGGATCCTCCCAATCCATGAACACCCCTAGTTCCTTGAACCATTTAGTCATAGACTCTATGTTATAATACACTAGTTTCTTACACTCCTCAATAAACCGGTCAACACCTAGTTTCTCCTCAATCTCACGTTTATTACGAATACCTAGTTTTTGTTCAACTTTAACCTCAATGGGTAATCCATGACAATCATACCCGGGTTTATCGAATACACGATAACCATTCATACGTTTAAACCGTAAAATAACATCTTTCAAGGCCTTATTCCAAGCAGTACCAATATGTGGTACATCACCACTAGGATAGGGTGGTCCATCTATAAAATTAAATTTCTTCTCCATACCACCATTCCATTTCTTAACAAGATCATATACTCTATTCTCTTCCCAGAAACGCTTAACCCAATCCTCAACACTATGCGGATCATATCTACCATTAATCTTACCAGTAACCGGCAAAATATATTCACTCCATCAACTAGTGTTTCATAGAGAAACTAAATAATTAAATCTAACTGATAAATATTTCTATTAAACATATCCACGATCAACCATACAACACGTAATTTAGGCACTTTCGTCAAGAACCTTGCTTTATTTAATATTGTTATAGGAAGATTGCTCTGAGGAGTTTTCGGAATTATCAAGATTTGTAGATTATTTTGTGAAGGTACTTAAGACTCATGAACGGGATCTAAGTGCTATAGTGAGCATAGTTTATCATAATCTATTTTAGTGGAATAAATATAAGTTTTCTTCATAATTTTACGAGAAATACAAAAACAGATCCCGAGACTTATTTGAATTACTCTTTTTTAACCTCAAGCTATATAGTTAATAAAAAAGAAGTGAAAATTCTGTATGATTGATATTAAATTATGAATATGAAGTTAGCATAAGTAAAATGCAAAGACTCGTAACACAATATTGTTTTTAATAAGACCGGAACTAGAAGTATAATCGGGATTATATTTATTAACTACCTTTTCCTTATATGTTTAAGAGTTATGAATCTATGGAGAGTATGATCTTTGAGTAAAATAATGACTAATGTAGAGAGAGAATTAAGAAGAACAAAGCCTTTAATTAGTTTCATTAGATCCAATGAAATTGTTTCATTTCTCAAAAAACAAGGAATCGAATTAGATCAGCTTAGATGTTTTAAGTGTGGTGTTAAGATCAATAGGGAAAATATCGGTGCTATAATTAATGATCGGGGAAAAGTAATTGCTATATGTAAGGCGTGTTTAAGAAATACAACTATATTTGCCTTATATAGAGAATTTATGGAGGAAGAAAAATGATTAATATAATAACATATATCTTGTTGTCGATGTTTTCATTCATTCTAGGTTTTTTCTAAGAGATCTTATAAAATGGTTATCTTTATATCTCGAGCTAAGAGTACTAGAGGAAACGTATAACGACTCTATATCATTTATTAAAGAAAACCTGATAAGTAGTGAGAGCATTTTTAGAAAACTCCCCGATACCATAATGATCGAGCATACATATAGAGGGGATAGAATAATCACATCTCCTATATTGGTTTCTCTCAGAAAGTTCATAAGAAAAGTTTTTATGAGGGAACAGTTCATTAAGATAATCATCCCTAGTGATCTAGATTATAATGAACAAATTGTTTATTTAATAAAGCAGGTTTTCAAAGAAGTATTACCTATAGATAAATGTTTAGGTATCGATTTCAGAGATACTTTGATTAATTACTATGCATATAAATTCGCGATGGAATCTAAGATGTCAAGAGACGTTATTGATCTTTTGGAAAGAGATTTTCAAAATTCTAAATATCGTGACATCGTCATGAAGCTTGATAGCAAAGAACTTGAGGAAAGAATAACGTTAAATCCGCCGCCCGAAATAAGTCCTTTGCTTGATCGGGTTATCATTTCTATACTAGACATTAAAAATAGGGAATTAGAAAGAGTCAAGAATATATCTGATATTGAAAAAACGCGGAGTATGGTCGAGAAACTTTTAATGTTACTTAGTAAAGGATACATAGCTGTTTTGTTCATAGGTAAAAGGAAACCTGAGAATTACCTATCATACATAAGAGACAGAATAGAGGGCTTCAGGGGCCTACTATTATGTGCTCGTGGAAGATATATAATGGTCTTAGAGAGTATGTATGATAACATTATTGAGATCCTTAAAGAACATTTTGGAGAGGTTATTGAAGAAAGAATCGAAGGTGTATTGGAAAGAGACGGTGAAAAAGTAAGACATTGTTACATTTTTATATTAAATAAAGAATTAGAGGAACAATTTGTATAACTTTCTAGTTTATCTTAATGTTCTTAAAGTCTTAAAACAGACCCCCGTAATTCCATAATTATGTATTTCATTCGATTATAGGTAGCAGAAGTTCTACATAACCCTAATTTAAAAGGTTCCTCTTAGAAAGTTTCGGCTAGAACCAAGAAACTATGTACACAGCTTCTTACCCTACCAAGCTGTAATATTATCTATAATACTGAGATATTATTTGCCTAAATCCAGTTTATAAAAAACATTATAGATATTAGAGTAGGTACGAGAGTTGATCAGGGAACAAATACTTGATTTAATCAAAATGTTTTATCCACCCCGGCTAGTTATTCATAGTCTCTATTATCTAGTTTATGGTGGTGATGGTTTAGATTGGAGAGTAACTTATACCGGATTATATAGTAGGAGATTAGCTAGAATAATTGATCAACTAATACGGAGTGGACAAATAAAGATTTGTCCAAACGATCGATTAGTACCACCTGATCATGAATGTCCAAACGAAGAATTCAACTCAATAGAAATAATTGAAAAAGCAATAAAACAATACATGATACAAGAAACTATTAAAAAAACAATATAGATCCCTTCTCACTCTCTACAACAACTATGTTCCACCGAACAGTTTAGATACTAGTTCTCTTAGTTTCTCATAACCATTATCCATGATCGGCTTACCATGACTTGGAAGTATATGTTTAAAATCATAAGCTAGAAGCTTTTTGATAGACTCTCTATTACCAATAGGGTCTCTAGAGTATTTCCTCGGAATCTCATACAATACTCCATTCTCTTCATAAACAAGATCACCTATAAACAATGCCTTTGTATCTTGATCCAATAAACATATATGGCCAGGTGTATGGCCCGGAGTATGTATAACTGTTAAACCATATATTTGATCCCCATCAACTAAAACCTCATCAACTTCAACACCAGATTCTTCCTCAATCAATTCTTTCTCATCTCTATGACTATAAACAGTTACATTAAAACGATCAACGAGCTCTCGAAGACCACCAGTATGATCAAAGTGATAATGAGTAATAATAACAGACTTTAAACTATCAGGACTAAGACCCAAACTCTCAATATACCCTGCGATCTTATCAACATAACCGTGAAGCCCAGAATCAATAAGAATAACTCTATTATCTCTAACAATAAGATAAACATTCACAAACTCTATCTCAACTAAATGAATATTATCAATAACCTTCAATCCCGAAACACCTTTCTCATTCGTAAAATATATGTTCAACACATTATAGTGATAAGTATTTCTAGGATATTTATAGTGATCTAGGCATTAACTTATACAGTTACTCCTTTCCTCTCTCTTCTACCTATTTCATCTCTAAAACACCATATTCCATAATAAGGATCTATGATCACTATACGCAAAGAACTTAATGTCTTATCATTGATCAATATCAAACTTGACTTAACCATATATGCATAAACTTTAACAGGCCCCTCTACCCTATCCTCTGTAACCACATAGAGTTCCAAGGGTTCATTTATTTTAGCTAGAGAAACTCGACTACCATCACCAAGTATTTTCTCGGAGAAAACTATAGAGAACTTTTCTCCGAAGAGAGTTTTAGCTATTTCTTCAGGTAGAGTGATCTCTGGTTTTTCACCGGAAAAACCACTATTAGCTATACCTACCTCCTCAATACATTTGTTCCGATAACAAATCTTAATCTTTAATCTTAACACCATGTTTCTCAACCTCTTGGGGTGGAAGGAGAGTTAATAAGTATTTTTTATCTTCTCTAAGATCTTTAATGGATAGTAGTGTTAATAATAATTCTTCCTTATCTCTTTCATTCTTACTCAAAATGCATAACCACCTTAATTTAATATAACTCTTCTCCCTTAATTATACGATTAATTTCGTGGGGAAAATAGTTATTGTTTCGCTGTAAGTGTTTATTATAAGTGGTGAGTGTATTTTTGAGGCTGGAGGATTTTTTCGAGTATGTTCGTGGTGTTAGAGATTTATCTAGTGAAATGTTTATTCCGAGTATTACTGAAGATGAAGGTTTTATTTTATACAGTATAGTTTATACTTATAGTGTCTTGAGAAACGAGAGACTATTAGCTATAGATGCTGGTGCTGGTATAGGTTATTCAACGATATGGATTAGTAAAGCATTGATCGACTCTGGTTGTAGTGGTTGTCGAGTAATAGCTATTGAGAGAGAAGAAGAATATTTTAGGTACTTAAGATCAAACTTAGAGAAACCATTATTTAAAGACTTAGAGTTTGTATTCTATAATGGCGATGCTGTAGAATATATTAAGAGATTAAATAATGGACCAGATATAGTTTTTATCGATATTGATAAACACCAATATCCAGTCATACTGGAGATACTATTAGAGAAGATTAGGGAAGGAATCATAATATTCCACAATGCAATCTATCCTCCACCACCAAGGAAAATATTCAAGATCCTAGATAAAAACATGATCAAATACACAATAATACCTACGGTTAACGGTTTATTAATAGCCTACACCGGAAAAAAGACTAGATAATAAATATTATGTCTAGGAATCGTCTAGGAATCTAATTGTTTTAGACAGCTAGTAGGGCCTCGGTCTTTCTTAGTTCTTTAGTTATCGGGTCAACTTCTAATCTAAGACCCCCCAAAGTATCAGTACCTAATACTTCGACATCACTCTCTTCCGCGAAAACAATAATGCGTGTAGCTTTCTCTCCCAAACACTCAATTAAAGCTTCACCAATAGGTCTCTCAATAACTCTATTCTCAATAGTTCTAAATTTCCACTTAGTCATAGGTTTAACTCCGATCTCTTTTAAACGACTAGCTTTAATCCAGGTATACGTAGAACCAGTATCGACTAGTAACTCATATTCAAAACACTTACTCTGATCAATTGGATTACAGATCCTAACATGTGCCTTCACATGTCCCAATAAAAACACACCTCTAGTAAACCTCTATACCTTAGCTCAGTAATATTGCTTAATAATCCTATTTATATAATTTCTAATAATAATTGATTCTATAACAAAGTTTTATTGTTATATAGGATCTTCTATTCTATTATAGGATAAAATATTTCACTCAGTCTATCTTTGAAATAAAAATAATTGATTCAAGAAACAGATTTATTAAACATGTTTTCCTCATATACATATTTCAACTAAGCAGGTGGAGAGGTTAGCTGGTTTCTGGTGCTCCAGTAGATATTTTTTCACCGATGGCATCTCCAAGTATTTCATCAACTAATTCCCGTATCTTTGTTATATCTTCTTCACTTAGATCCTGGTACTTAGCTCTATTCAAGTATATTATGAATAATGCTTCTGGAAAGATTCCTTGTCTTTCAACAAATTCTTCGAGATTAATTGGTTTTTGATTGATCGGTTTATGTTCTCTTACTTGGAGAATAATTAATTCGCTGTGGAGGTGTTTTTCGAAGAATAACCGGGTAGCTGATGGATATACTTCTATACTATTAAAGCTTACACGTATATCTTCTTCACTGAAACCCTTACTCTTAAGCTCTAAAGCTATCTCTCTAGCCAATACATTACTAACGGTTTCTCTGAAATGTGGGCCGAAACGTTGTGAGAATAGGGGTCTTGCTTTTTCGAGATTACATGTATATGTATATATTCTCTTCCAAGCTGGTTTACGATGTATAAATAAGCTTTTAAGTGCTTGTTTAACGAGTTCTTTATTTTCACATTTGATCTCTTCTGGTTTAAATAATAGGTTTTGGAGATAACCGTATATGCTATGATCTGTTAGTTTAGTGTAGATCTCTAGTTTATCAGGGCTATTGATCATTTCATCGATTATACCAGCAATCTCTTCTTTAATACAATCCATCAATAATCCTATAGTTTCCTTAAACGCTATATTTACATGGTGGAAATAAACACTCTTATACATCTTAATACGAGCATCAAGTAATCTAACAAGATCATCTAATGCTTTACTAGCTATAGCTGGAACTAATAAGTTATGATATTGGATCAAATAGGTATGTCTAATGATCCATTCCTCATTAATATTACCAATAACCAGACCAGTAAAATAACTATCTCGGAGTAGATAATCTATTATATCCGATGTATAGATATAGTCTCTAACAATGAGTCTAGGTATATTCTCAATAGCATTCTCCGGTAATGGCGTGAATATCTCGTCTCTCCTAAGAATATTCTTATTCAAGAGATCAGTATGAGGCTCAATTCCATGTGGAGGCTTCATACCATTATCTAAAACCTCAACTACATACTCCCAATCAATCTTTACACGATCATATTCTTTCAATACCTTAATGATCTGATCCCTTAAATAATCCCTATAGATCAGGTAACCCAGTACCTCATGATTACCAATACGATAACCTAAAACATCTCTCTTACTCAATACATAATCATCAAAAGCATGAGAGAATGGACCATGACCAATATCATGTATCAAGCCTAGAATCCTAGTTGCTACAACTAATTCTCTATAATGATTCATTAATTCTCTACGATACTTCTCACTCTGAATAGACTCCTTGGAATTCCTCAATAACTGAATCAAGAACTTATATGAATAATGCATCACACCAATACTATGGTTGAAACGTGTATGTGTAGCACTAGGATATACGAAATGAGCAGTTTGTAACTGATAGATATAACGGAGTCTCTGAAGAGGCCATGAATCAATCAATAAATCCTCGAAACCCTTAACATAATCTATGTATGGATAAATAACATCCCTGATCTGACCATTAAAAGGCAATATAGATAATAATGTAGCTTCTACACCACGTACAATCTTCTCAGTCTCCCCGGCTTCAGCGCTAATCAAGGGATCGATCACCAAGATCATATTCTATAAAACGATCAATATAAATGTTACCCTTAGAACACAACCTTTATAGATAACTTTAGTTCAAGAGGTTAATAAATTAGATAAATAAACAATATATAGTTATTGATTACATAGATCCGTCACATAAGGATTATGTAGAGTTTCTATCAATAACGTGATTTAGAGTTGATGAATCTATGAGCATTGTAAGCATAGTCATAGAATCTATACTAACACCTAGATTAATAATAAAAACAAGAACTAAATACTTTGATGAGTTTCACGGGTATGTTAAGAAAAAGTATCTAGAACAACTAATAGAGGATCCGGGGAGGATAGAGAAGATAGTTAGGGAAGCTTTAAACGATCGTATTTTCATAAAATACTTAGCGATCCTTGGATTTGAGAGTCTAAGATATAGTGAAGAGTTCCTAGAAAAAATGCCTAAAGTATTAAATGAATTACGTAGAAAACTAAGGTCTTTAGGAGAAAATGTTGGCGAAGCCGTAGAACTAGTTATTGAACACGATTATTTTAAAATCAAAAACTTCCCGGAATTTCTTGGAGTATGGTTAGACTTCATATATGAGTATCCAGAGGATGCCGTAGAATATGCAAAAATCTATATAGGTTCACTTCTCTTATTATCAGCTCTCTTAGAACTTCTAGATAAAGGATTGATTAAAAAAGAATTAATTAATCAATTTACTAGATATGCTGAAGAACTAGATTCTTACACAGACACTTTCTACTTAATGCTTAAAAGAGAAAAGATAACTGGGGATAAGGAGTATATTATAATAAATGATTATGGGAAACTAGAAGATCTGTTTAAAGAGGTTTAACCTTCATTGTCTCTTGAACACATACTATATATTAATAAGAGGGTATTAAAGACAATCGAGAAGCTTAGTAGTGATACCCGAGAATCAGTAAAAGATAGAATAAAGAACTTGCACAAGGAATAGATCGTGGGGTATCATTGAAAGGTAGGTGGAGAGGATTTAAAAGAATTCGGATGGAAAATATAGACTGATCTATAGGATTCCCGAAAAATGCATTGCTAAAATAGAATATTTAGGACATAGAGAGACTGTGTATCGTTAAACAATTATTTATTGAAGTTATCAAGATCCATGCATGATATAGGATTAAGAACTATATAGTTTCTCTAATAGTTTTTGATATGGTGATTCTAGGAAGAATCCTTTCTTACACCGTGGACAAATTATTAGGACTGGTCTCTCCCTCTCCTCTGGTACTACTTCGTGGTTTCTTAGATAGAGAACTGATTCGTAGATGTATAGGAAATCTTTTGGTTCACTAGTATATCCACAGTAGGGGCAAGTGATTTTCTTCAAATACTTTTCCCTCCAAGGAAAAATATTTAGTGTTAGAGGCTTAATATGTTAGTGTTTCTTTAGTATCGCAATATACTCTTTCATCCAATAGGGTATATCGTTTGGTATTCTAGCTGTAACCAAGTTATTATCAACAACAACTGGTTCATCAATCCATTCTCCACCAGCTGCTTTAATATCATCAGCTATACCCGGATAACTAGTTAATCTCCTACCACGTACACGATCAGCACTAATCAATAATTGTGGGCCATGACATATAGCTGCTACTGGTTTATTTTGATCCATGAAATACCTAACGATCCTAGCAGCATCTTCTCTGGCATAAACCCTAATCCTCTCTGGTCCACGACCACCCGGAATAATAAGTCCTATATAATCCTCCGGTTTAACCTCTGATAATGAATAGTCTGGTTCAATGACATATCCATGCTTACCCGACACCTTCTCTTTCTTAGGAGTAGCAACTTCTACCTTAAACCTTTCCTCGATCAATCTATAGTAGGGATATAGAAACTCTATATCCTCAAACTCCGGCCCAACTATTATGAGTATCTTCTCGGTCATAAATAGCTACCCAATAACCAAGTTATAGTTTAAGAAACATTAAAGGTTTTTGAGAAAATAAATAGTTAAAACCATATATAGCTATATCACTATATCATTACATGATGATATAGTTTTGAGGAAATACGCTACAATATCTGTTTTACGAGAAGTAAAAGAATTGCTCGAAAAAGAGAAAGGTAAACGGGGTTGGAGCGAGTTTTTATTAGAACTATATAAAGAAGCTAAATACTCTAAAGCAAAAAAAGCTTTTAAAAATCAGAGAAACACTTGATGAAGAGGATCTAGAAAATATACTTCATAGTAGTAGAGAATTTAGAGAGAGGTTTCATCTAGAATGAAGCTCTTAGATACAAATATATTGTTGATCATATTAGAAAAGATGAATTTGAAGAAGGAAACTTGTCTATAATTACTCTAATAGAGGTACTTAGAGGAGTTTCTCCCAGGAAAAGAGAGAAAGTAAAACATTTACTCAAACAAGCTTATAGAATTCTAAACATAGATAATAATGTGATACTCAAATATTGTGAACTCTATACTTTATTAAAAGAAAAGGGACAATTAATCCCCGATGCCGACTTATTAGTTGCATCTACAGCTCTAGCAAATAATTTAACCTTAGTCACAAAAGATAAGGATTCCAAAAGACTCATAAAATATGGTTTAAAACTAGAATTAAGAGCATAATAGTTTTTCTTTATCTCCCAATATATTCAGTTAACACGTAGGTTGTAGTATTTAAATTATAGATGATCATCCTATTCATTATTTTATGTGGAGTACTTTTATGTGTTTTTCAGAACACTTTTATACTTTTCCTCTATAAATCATACATTAGGAGTAGAGATGTGTAGAGATATACATAGGAAGAAATCATTGTTTATGACAATAATTATTTACCATAGAAAAACATACTTATCTCTTCATATAATCTATCGAGAACCTCTTTAGTCTTTATATGGAAATCTCTACAAATACTCCAATCTCCGGTTTCTCTACATACATGTAGTAGTTGTTGTTGGAAAATATTAAGGTCAGATAATATCCTAGATACACTCTCACGATCCTCTTCAAGCATTAAGAGGAGTTTCTCACTAATATCAATTACTAATCTGCTTATTGTATCAAATACATGTTTCTTTTCAACAAGTAGTTTAGGTGGATAGGCCTCTATAATCATCTTCAATAAATCACTCTTAACAATCAATAGCTCTGGTTTAAAGGGCAATTTATTAAATTCCTCTATAATCCTATCAAGGATCTCTATCGGTAAAGTAGATATTGGACCATAGATTAATGCATGGTAGAAATCTAGTAGGGAATCTTCGTTGATCAATTTATAACCACTACTTATTAGCTTCTTCAAGTTATCTTCAAGTTCACGATACTTATCCATAAACGGGTATAGTTCGAGAATAGTTATCAATCCCAGGGCATAGTTGTAGTCTTTATTAAAACTAGACAATATATTCTCGCTGCTTGAAATCTTTACTAATTTATCGATCAGCTCCTCAGTTAAACTATTCTTAAAAACATATAGGAATTTACCGGGTTCTAAGTAGCTTTTTAAAGCCTTAAGATACTCAATACCAGTTCTAAAATCTTGATCACTACTATTTAATAGTTTATTTAAAACTTTTGAAGCATCATCTAAACTACACTTATTAATAGAGCATAGATAAGCTGAACCCCATGGATCAATCTTTATTTTCTCAATATCCAAAACATACACACCATTTAGACTCTCCATATTTGTAGATAGCAGTTTAAGTATTAAGCTTTACTTATAATTATCGCTTCTACAACACTACATTTATATCTATCATGGATCAAATTATTACTTGGTGATAATAAATATGGTTAAATGTCCCTATTGTGGATATTTCTGGTAAATTAACACGATTCAAACAACTCAGAAAACCATGGAGTTTTAGATTCTATAAAGTATATAGATTAGAGTGTCCCAGGTGTAAAGGAGTATTTTAATACTATACCGGTACTAGTCCACGTGGTAAGAAATCAGAATTCACTATAAGGATAAAACCTAGACCAAAAACTAGGAAGGGTAAGAAGTGATGTTTTACTATCTAATCTAGTCTATACCCAGTTAGTTCTTGGATATATTTTGATAAATATTTTTTATCTAACAACTCCTTGAAAACAATGACTGGTTTCTTACCTAGTTTTTCTTTGAGCGTTATACACTCGTATCTCTCCCATGTAACATGTATTGTTTTTAAACCATAGGAGACCGCTAAGTGTTTAATAGTTAAGCCTACATCGGCTTTTCCACTAGTTATCTTTTTTACAACTTCTGTATGTGTATATAATTCTTTTTCACACCCAACTATATTTATTGATTCAATCCCATGTTTACCGATATAATCGTTGATCAAGTAGTCTAGATAATTCCTCGTACCGGAACCTTTATTTCTACAAGCAATTCTTAACTCTCCACTAATGATCTTCTCTAGTATTTGATCAATATTTGAGATTTTAATGTTTGGATGAATAGCGAATACTAGTTCACGGAGATATCCTCCAAGATAAACTACTTCCTGGCTAAACCATTGTTTTTCAATATATGGTTTATTATAAGTCTTAGTAACTGGGTCGTATAGATGTATACATGCTATATCTGATTCTTCGAGTGCTAGTGTAGCTAGTGCTTTTGATGAACCAATACATAATCCTTCTACACGATAGTTATTTCTCTCTAGATCACCCAGTATAAATTCTAGTAGTGGATCATGGCTATAAGCTACTATAACATCCGGTTCTTCTATACTAACGAATCTCATACTTTGACTCGGAGCTAATCTATAGAGTTTCTCTTCAGCTCTACTATAGAGTTCTAGTAATCTTGACCCATAACTAGTTAAACGTGTACCTCCACCACCACGACCACCACGACTAGTCTCAATGATTTGTTTACCAGTTAATCTCTCAATTCTAACTATGATCTCCCATGCACGAGAATATGGTATGCCTAGACTACGTGAAGCAGCTAATATTGATCCCTTCTCTTTAATCTTCCTCAATAGATCAGCTACTAGTTTATCAATTACTTTAACACCATTAATCTCAAGTATTGCTTCATATCTTATCCTTAAATCTTCCTCCATAATGTTTCCTCCCCGGTCATTATTTCTTTATATCTTAGAATAATTAAGTTATCCGTTATCGGTTATCCGATAACGCTTTTATACTCTACACAATAATTCTACAAAATAATAGGTGAATCGATGAATGAATAAAATAATTAAAACTCTAATTATAGTAGTAGCTCTAATAATTGTTTTATCTCTAACAATAAATTATCTATTACAAATAAATATTGTCCATGTACGTGTAACAACAACTACAAGTCTATACGCAACCGGTCTACTCGAGGAATTAGAGGAAGAGTTTAAGAAAAGAAACCCTAATGTTGAAATAGACTTTATACCAGTAGGTAGTGGTGAAGCATTGAGAAGAGCCAGAGATGGAGAGGCTTGTATGGTTTTTGTACACGCTCCTAGTCTTGAAGAGAAATATTTGAGTGAAGGAGTAATAGGTGAACACCATATATTCGCATACAACTACTTCATAATAGCGGGGCCTCCAAACGATCCAGCCGAAGTAAAGAATTCATCATTGGCCATAGAAGCTTTTCGTAAGATATATTTTGCTGGAGAAAAAGGCTATACGAAATTTATTAGTCGTGGTGATTACTCCGGTACACATATTAAAGAATTAGCTATATGGAATAAAACTGGTTTAGATCCACATGGTAAGAAATGGTATTTTGAAACCGGATCGGGTATGGCTCAGACACTATTGGTTGCCGAAGAGGAGAATGCATATGTCTTGAGTGATATTGGTACGTTTCTAAAATTTAAGAAAGAAGGGAAACTCCCTGATCTAGAGATTCTCTATAGTAATTCTACGGAATTAATAAATATTTATAGTGTATATATTGTTGAGAGTTGTAGTGGTGTTGAGAGAAGTGTTGCTGAGAAGTTTCTTGAATTTGTTGTTACTGAAGGACAAGATGTTATAGCTAGTTATGGTGTGGAAGAATATGGTGTAAACTTGTTTTATCCAGCACGCGATAAATTAGATGAACTCCGAGATATATGGGTTGAATTATCAAAGTAACATCTATTATTCTATAAACATGTTATTTAACCCTAAAATAAAACCAATTGTTTTGGTGTCTGGGTTTTGTATGAGTTTATAGATGTAGTTTTTAGATCTTTGTGGATATCCGGATCTGCTACTCTACTAGCTTCTCTATGGAGTATTCCATTAGCATATTATATAGCATATACTGGTAGATTTAAGAATTTCTTAATACCAGTATTTGATGCATTGATCGGTGTACCAACTATACTTATAGGTCTATTGATATACATGGTCTTCTGTAATCACTGTATATTAGGTATAGTTGATATACTCTATACACCCTACGCTATAATAATTGGAGAATCAATATTGATAACACCATTGATAACAACTATTTCTTATCGAGTATTAGAGAAGAATATTAAGACTTATGGAGAACTAGTATTGAGTCTCGGTGGTTCAGAGAAACAAGTAGTAGATACTGTTTTACACGAGTCTTTAACCGGGTTGATCGCAACTATGACGATGGGTTTTTCGAGAGCAATTGGAGAATTAGGTATTGCTTTGATCGTTGGAGGTAATATTAAGGGTTATACACGCGTGATCACAACGGCCATAGCATTACTTGTCTCGCGTGGTGAATTAGAAGAAGCAGTGTTTCTAGGATTAATACTTGTATTGATAGTTGTAATAATATCTTTTATCTCTAGGTATGCGAGGAAGATAGTATGGGGTTGAGACTAGTAAATATTTGGTATAAATATAGTGGTGGAGAATGGGTTTTAAAGAATGTATCAATTAATTTCGAGAAGGGAAGGATCTATGTATTGATCGGGCCGAACGCCGTTGGTAAAACAACATTATTAAAGATAGCTGGTCTGATCTATCGACCAGTGCGTGGAGAAGTATATATTGATGATAAGAATTTCTGGGAGCTAGACGATAGAGAGAAGAGTATTGTTAGGAGAAACGTTGTATATGTTCATGAAAAACCAGTTTTGATCAGGGGATCTGTTCTCTACAATATAGCTTATGGATTCTTACTTAGAGGTGTTGAGAAAGAAAAAGCGTTAATAACTGCTAGGGAATACGTTGTAGGTAAAGGGTTTGAGTATTTACTAGATAAGGATTCCAAGGAATTATCGGCTGGAGAAACCCAGTTAACAGCTTTGCTTAGAGCATTTATTTTAAAACCAAAATACCTGTTACTTGATGAACCATTCACTAATATAGATTTTAGGAATAGAAAGAAAATCATAAATATAATCTATGAGTTGAAGAGAGAATCCGGGATAGTAATAGCTACACACGACCTATACATTGCCGAGAAACTAGGTGATATGATCTATTTATTCGAGAACGATAAGGTAGAGAAAATAGTTGATCTTAGAGAATATTTTGAATAAATACTTATCGATACTCGTATTCCTATCCTTTATACTTGGTTCGGTCTTAGTATCATGTGATTTTAGATATATTGTTCTCTATAAGACTTCGGGGAGTGGAGGGTATGGGTTGAGTTTTGAAGGTATTATTTCCTAGACATTAATAATAGTAGTTTGAAACCTAAATGCTGTTTCTATTACTATACTCCAGCGATATTAAACTCCTTAGATTAAAACTGTTAAGACACTAGGTATTAAATTCCTATATATTCATTGTTTTATCTTTGTTGAGATGGTAAGAATTAATACTTCATTATGTTATAAACTAGTATTTGGTGGTTAGTAAATGCCAATTAGGAGAAAGATCCATGCTGGTCATATCTATCTTGGTAAAGAAGTTTTAGATGCACTTGGAATTAAAGATGGTGATGAAGTAGAGTTAGAAATTAGGGATGGTGAGGCTGTAATAAAACCTATAAAAGTAATTGATAGAGACACACTAGATTTGATAAGATTATTAAAAGAAGTAGAAGTTAAAGCTAGTGGTGGTCGTGAAGATTATTTTGAAGAGTATGATTATGAAGATATAGGTGGTTAAATACAATGAAGATTTTTATCGATACACAACTATGGATCTATGCTTTCAAAAAACCTCAAAGAGAAAAGTTTACGGGTGATGAAGAGTATAAAGAAGCTCTTGAAATACATAGTAGAGCTGTTAAATTTTTACATGAGGCGTTATTGAATCATACGATATATATTACTACACATCAATTAGCCGAAATATTTCATGCTTTAGCGTTTAGAGGAGTTAGAATGAATAGTAGACAAGCACTAGACATTGTTGAGAAAATAATGAAGAGTTCGAGAACATTGATAGTAGAAGTAAAGAAGAAACATTATAGAGAGGCGTTAAGACTAAGTAGTCTTTCAGGAATACACATATGGGATTATCTCTGTATAATACCGCTAAAAGAATTAATAGATATAGCTTATACTAATGATAAACACTTCCTTCATCCAACCATTAAGAGTATGGTGCCTAAACTAGAGAATCCGGTGGAAAAGTGGATCACAATATAGTACGTAGATTTATGGTTATCTAGTTTTCTCAGCTCTATCAACAAATACTGTTTCAGTACATGAAATATTGGATTTCAGGGATATGCTATATTAGTGGTTAATAACATTGTTATAGTAGGGAGGCTTCAAACTTTATATTCTAACCACGATAATTGATAAATAACTAGGTGTATGTTTATGGTTAAAACAATTACTCATAAATTATTCGATAACCTCTACCTCTTAAGACTAGATGATGATCAAATAAAGTATTTCGAGTCATTATGGTATATACCGGAGGGTATAACCTATAATGCTTATCTACTAGATACTGGTGATGGAGCAGTATTATTTGATACTTGGAGAAAGAATTATAGTGAATTATTCGTAGAGGAGTTAAAGAAAATAATTGATCCCCGGGATATTAAGTATTTAATAGTTCATCACATGGAGCCCGATCATAGCGGTGCTATAAAGGAATTAGTAGAGTTGAATCCGGAGATAATAGTTTATGGTCATCAATTTACTAAGAGGTTAATTAATAGTTTCTATAATGTTGATCCAAAGTTTAAATCCATAGATGATGGTGAAGTATTAGAGTTTAATGGTTATAGGATAAAATTTATACATACACCATGGATTCATTGGCCGGAGACGATGTTTTCTTATCTAGAAAACTATAAGGTATTGTTTACATGTGATGGTTTCGGTTCATATGGTATATTTGATGCTATATACGTTGATGAATTAAGGGAGAATATAGGAGAGTATATGTGGTATATGAAGAAGTATTTAGCTGATATTGTTGGTCATTATATTGATTGGGTTGTTAAGGCTCTCGAGAAACTAGATTCGCTTAAATTAAATATAGAGTTGATAGCTCCTAGTCATGGATTAATTTGGAGGAGGCCGGGAGAAGCGATTAGTAAGTATCTTGAATGGATCAGGGGTAGTGATGGTAGGAGAATAGTGGTTATCTATTCTTCGATGTATGGTTTTCTAGAAGAAGCTGTTAAATACGTAGTTAAGGTTTTAGAGGAAGAAGGAGTAGAGTATCGCGTACATGGTTTTACAGCGACAAATTACTCGAGTGTAAGTGATCTGCTCGGAGACCTGCTAGATTCATCCGGTATAATAATTGCCACTGCAACTTATGAATCAAATATATTCCCATACATGAGATACATTATAGAGTTGATCAGGGAGAAAATTATTAAGAAGAAAAAGATCCTAGTAATATCTAATTATGGATGGGGCCCAGTAGCTGGCCATAAAATACTTGAATCTCTCAAAAACACTGAACATGAAATAGTTGATCTTATAGAGTTCAATGCTGGACAAATGGATAAGTATCGAGAAAAAATCAAAGAAGGCATTATTAAGCTGATCGCTGGTCTAAGAAAATAATGTTTTGAATATTATGAGTAGTATCCGTTTATCTTGTTCTCTTTATTTGAAACTATAGTTTAGTTTAGAATAA
>NJDP01000052.1 GCA_002254665.1 Desulfurococcales archaeon ex4484_58
TAAACCTACACCTATAATTGATGCTACACTTGCATGTGTAGTTGATATAGGCATACCATATCCAAATAACAGATATGGTATTGTGGTAAACAACCATACGGTTAATGCATTTGAGAGTTCAGCAGCCAACCCGGTTAAGAGATCAAGTCTTGTTATCTTATAGGCTACTGTAGAAATTACTCTTCGTCCAAGCGTGAATCCCCCGATAGCTATACCTATACTACCAAGTATTGCAAGGAATATCCTAGTTGAGATAGTTGGTAGTCCTAGATATTTCTGAGTAACTGCAACATATACACCAGTAGCATTACCTACATCATTAGCTCCAAACGAGTATGCCGAGAAGATCAACGAGAGGATCAGGAGATATTTAAACAGTAAATTTATACCCCCCGACCCCCGGGTCTTCCAAGATATTTTCTCGAAAGAGAAGAAAAGAATAGCTGCTAAAAACATACTTGCTAATGGACTAGTTATCCAGCTTAGAATAATCTTAAATACAACACTCCAATTAATATCATATAAACCAATTCTACCCATCAATACATAAGCAAAACCTATACCAAGAACACCACCAGCTATACTTTGACTAGTCGATATTGGTAAACCCTTCCAAGAAGCTATTATGATCCATAGTCCAGCCGATAAAACAGCAATCATAGCACTCACAACATCCTCTATAACAACTACACCTTTACCAAGAGTCTTCATAACCATCCAACCCTGTAAAAGAGCACCAACACCAGCAAATATACTGAATAGAATCAATGCTTTTCTAATCGATAAAACACCAGCACCAACAGCTGTCTCCGTAGGATTACTAGCATCATTAGCTCCTATACACCAAGCCATAAACAATGAAGCAATATATCCTAGAACAAGAATAAGAGTCTCAAAACCAATCAATCTATACCCTTCTATCAATATATATGTGTAAATATATTTAAGCATATCTA
This sequence comes from Desulfurococcales archaeon ex4484_58, assembly GCA_002254665.1. GTDB lineage: Archaea > Thermoproteota > Thermoprotei_A > Sulfolobales > Desulfurococcaceae > EX4484-58. The sequence continues at coordinate 957 of NJDP01000052.1, forward strand.
TATAGATCATGATAAAGTATATTGGTACGTAAGTGTATTTGACGAGAAATATATAAAAGACATGAATAAAGAGATAAAACAAATATGTGTTCTAGACTTCATCCAATCCAGTATCAATAGTTCTTAAAATACAATTCTCAATAAAAATGCTATACTATCGAAAATAATTAAGTTAATCCCCCATCTATCAATGTTAGATAAAACTATTGGTTTTACACAACAATACATTATCTGGAATATCTCAAATTATTCAATACAGAAAACCGTTTCATTAAATTAATGATCAGATCTATTAATTTGGGTTTCTCCAGGTAATATATGGAATTTCTCCACGATCCCAGCTCCCACTACACCTGCATCTTTGAGACTAAATGATACGAATATAAGTGCTTGGTCTAATCCCAAAATACTCGATAATAAACACACTAGCATCTCTAATCGACTAGATAGATATAGGATCTTAATCTTTATAGGATTACTTAATACCTTAAATGTCTTCGAAACTTCCTCAACTTCTCCTTAAATAATGATTCTATTTCTCTATCGCCATCCATGATCTACAATAACTCGGATCTACATGGATCATTTAGTTTATCTATAAATCTAATTAATTTTACCATCTCCCGAACCCTTAACATCTTATTGTAGGTAAATTATGTTAATTATTTATCGCATAAAATGATCTTCATACGAGGAACGAGAATATGGATGGAGAAACTATATCTATAATTAAGAAGGATTTTCCTGGTAGAGTTGTGAAAGACTTCGCTAATACTTCATAGTGGAGTACTCTAGGCGTTAGATCGAGTGGTATCTGGGGATTGAGTATGAAAGACTTATTTGTTGTGGGTTATGTTTTTAACATATAGTAGTAGAGTTGTAGATGATCGGGATTTCAATGGAATGAACCAATTGTAATTAGACCCTATAATTATATGGTTGGTTGCAATACATGTGTAAATCTATGTCCACGTAATGCTATCTTGTCCCCCCAACAAGTTACTTGAGGAAGATCGGAGATAAATCACATGCGATATTTAAAGGCTTATAGGAGACTATTAGAGATAAAGAATAGTTTGGGAGAATAGTTTAGATAGGATCCTTTTATAGTATGTGTGAGAGATACTCATATGCTTTCCTCATCTTTTCTCTACTCTTGTTAATAACGTATTCTATGGATTCGGTAGAAGCTTCTTCTAATTCTAGATAACCATGTGTTTCAGCTTCATGGAGTAATTTATCAACTAGTTTGTTTCTAACGATTAATAATGTATATCCCGGTTTACTAGACATACCGGCTGATAGATCAGAGAATACTCCAGTGTAATCTGGACAAGTTAGACATCCATGTTGTAGGTAGTAGAGTGTTTCGCTTATAGGAATCTCTAATACTCCACTACTATGTTTAACAACTAGTTTATCGCCAGCAACATGTATATCAACTATATCTTCTGCTTTAATACTATAGGTTCTCTTCATATAATCTATAAAACCTTCAATAGCATACGTCCCCATACAGAATAAACTTATGATTAAGTAGATCTTTGAACTAAAATCACTCTCCATTAACGGGAACATTTTCATTTGTTTCAAGAATTGAGCTTGACATGGTAGACCGACGAAGACTACTCTTCGAATATTACTTGAAGATAAGATTTCACGGAGTTTAAGAGTATATGGTACAACGCTCCATCTATTACCAACTGTAGATAGGATCTCTTCAGCAGATCTAGCTACTACTATTTCACCCACTAAACCTTTTTTCCTACGGGCAACAACTACTGCATCAACAATATTTTTCTCAATAAGATATATAACAAATGATGTAACTGCACCACCACCAGTTTTCTTACGTTCACGTACACGTTGATCTCTGGTGCGAGCATCATATACAACAATATAATTGCCGAGAGGCTTATCAGGATCTAGTACTATTGGTTGATATGCTATCATCTACTACCACCCATGATATTTTGTTGTATACTTGTTCTTAAATATCTACGTATAAGTATCTGGGAGAAACGTGGACATCTAACAGTACATGTTCCACAACGTATACATTTCTCGGGGATTAGATCTGGGTGATTATCTATTACGTGGAGAGCTTGTGTAGGACAAGATAATACGCAAGCACCACAACCAACACATAGACCGGGTAATACTACTTCATCCATTAGATCAAATCCACTTAACTTATGTATTGAAGCAACTGCTTTAAATAGATCTAGGAAGAATCCACGACCTTGTTTAATATGATTTAATAGAGTGATCAACATTTGTGGAGCTGGTGGACAACCAGGTACTGCATAATCTATCTTAACTATACGTGAAAGTGGAGCATAGACTCTATGTTCTGGTCTAGGTTCTTGTCCTCCACGTGCATATAAAATGATACCTCCAACACTAGCGCATGAACCATAAGCTAATAATGTATTAGTTTGTTCTCTAATTTTCTTTAACATCTCAATATGATCTCCACTATTAAGACATATAGGTCCGGTCAATACTGCATAATCATATTTTTGTTTTAGATCAAGGTTTCCAGTATACCTAGAATATACTTCAACTATACGGGATAACTGTGGTAAAACTCTAATTATAGATAATGAACAACCCTCACATCCACCTAGATCGAGTAGTAAGAGACCAGGTTTACTCAAACCTAAACACCATCTAATTTAACCTAAATTTAACTATATGTGTTGAACATGGAATACATGGATCATATATTCTAGGTATGAGATCAGAGTATTTAACGGGAAATTTCTCAGCAACACTCTCCATAACCGGGATATTAAACATTGTTGGCACTATTATCCTATACTCTTTAACCCTACCATTAGTATCTAAGACTACTCTATGAATAAGAGTACCACGTGGAGCTTCATATACACCGACTCCACGCCCAGCACGATAAGTTAATACTCCAGTACTAAATGGTTCACCATACTCTATACGTTTAAGTAGATCAATTACCCTCCTAATCGAAATCTCTATCTCTAATAGTCTAGCTAATTGTATGTCCCAGAGAGAGTTTCCGGAGAAATCATGGAAGAGCGCTAGTCTAGCTCTTGGTCCACACTCTACAATTTCTCCATTATATAATGCGATCAGGGAAGTTGTTTTCTTTATCTCATCTGGTAAATTTTCTTTTCGATAATCTTCGTACCGAAGTACATGGATCTTATCTAAACCTATATTGTATCGATCACCATAATATGGATGTGTAGCTAATAATTTGTTATTAGCTCTTTTATCCATTAAAAGAGATACTTTATCTGAATCTCGTGTTTCTTCGAGTAAAGATTTCTTAAACTCCCTATAGTGTTCAAGTATTTTTTGAGAAATATCAATAGCTTCTCCAACAACTTCTTCGCTAAGCGATCGAGCTATTCCACCAACAACTATGAATGGTGGATGTGTAGGTGAACCACCTAGTTTAGCTAATAATTTATTGATTAAATCGAGTAAACGTATATTTTCAATGAAAAACTTTGTTTTAGAATCGCCTATAACAATATCTGGGATAAGCATAAATAAATGAATCAAGTGGCTCTGAATCCTATTAACTAACCCGATCGATTCACGTACTAATCTACCATTAACCGGTGGAGAAATACCCATAGCATCCTCGATCGCCTCAGCAGATGCAATACCATGAGCACTATGACATATACCACAAATCCTCATAACAGCATTTATAACAAAAACAGGGTTTTTACCACGAACTATCCTCTCAAATCCACGGACAGGGGCACGAGATACAAAATATGCTTTTTTAACAAACCCGTTCTCTCCATATACGAGAAAAACAGCTTCTCCACCAATACGTTGAAGATCAAATATTTTAAACCCCAATACCTACACCTAGAAATAGAATGTATCAAAAGACCATAAATATCGACTCCAATATAATTATCAAGTCTAAACTAGATATTAAACTTAAATAATCAATACATATTCTCAATTAATCTCCATCGGAAATGAGGAGTGATACCGGGGAGTTACCTATGTAAAAATGATTAACCAAACCCAGCCAAATCATGAAAAATCGATTAAACTAACATGTAACCGGGGAGTAACAATCCTAATTTCTAGTGGAGTTCTAGAGTTAATCTTTATTTCATTGTATTATAGATTATTTTTATTGATTTAGAAATTGTATTGGTGATTTTTAGTGGATTGTTCTAATTTATTGAATCATATTCGTGAATGGTTGAGTAGTGGTAGTGTTGATGCTAAGAGTCTTGTTGATTTTCCATGGGATGTTAGTGTTACTGGTGATTGTTCTATAAAAGCTGTTTATCCAAAGTTTCCGATTGGTATTGATATCGTTTGTGATGATCGGCTTGGTTTTCTTAGATTGAGTATTACACTTGAAACTGAGACCCTTACATTGGAGAAAGACGAGAAGATCCTTGTTTATCATAAGTTTCTCAGGAGAAACACTATGCCTATGGTGAAATATGCTTTAACCGGCGATGAATCCATACCTACTCTTATAGTTGATCTAAGCATTAAGTCTTTAAGTAAAGAAGAATTCAACGATGCATTAGCATTATTGTTAGCCGCTACTAATGATTCGATCAAAGCACTTGGTCTCGAAGAATACTATAAAGAGAGAATGTTTACTCAACTACTAGAACTTGTACAGAAATATGTAGAGCAGGGATGGGGTAGAGAGAGACTATACGAGTATCTAACTAAATATGCTGGTTTAAAAGAAGAAGAAGCCGAACAACTACTAAGATCAATGTTTGAAACTAAAGGTAAACCGGATGTCTATATATAGTTTTTCGGTGAAACCGGGTTCATCATCCCATCCGGCCCCTTAGATGGTCTGGTGTCCTGGCCCTCCACATCTCGATTAAATACTATTTTTCTAAATCACCTATTATAACTCCCATGTATATTAGTGAATAGTATCTTTTACCATTTATGAACCTAGTATTTACTCCTCTTTCACATAATCTTTCATCGAATTCTTCTATTGATATTTTCCTTGGATCATATGTTTTAGATGCTAATACAAAGTTGCATGTATATGTAAAGCTTGGTACCCATACCCAATACTCTATTATTTGTGGATAAACTTTCTCTATATTCTCATATACATACTTGTATGTCTTGTTATAGAAGAAACTATTACCTGCTTGTGTAACCATTACTCCATCTCCACGTAGTATCCTATATGTTTCTCTATAGAATTCCTCTGAATATAGTTTCTTAGCTATTTCACCAGCATAAGGATCTGTTAGATCAAGTATTACTACATCGTATGATTCACTGGGTGCTTTTCGTATATACTCGTATCCATCCATAATAACTATTTCAGCTCTCTCATCTTCAAAACTACCCTGATGCATATATTCTAGATATTTACGTGCAAAATTAACTACAACTTCATCTATATCAACCATTACAGCTCTCTTAACAGTATTGTGTTTCAATACTTCGCGTAAAGTAGCTCCTTCACCACCACCAATAATCAATATATTCTTAGGTTCTGGATGGAGAATCATTGCTGGGTGTACAAGTGATTCGTGATAAATATACTCGTCTTTCTCAGTACTCTGGATCAAATTATCTATAACAAGTGACTTACCGAAACCCTCTATATCTACAAGCATTATTTCTTGATACTTAGATTTCTCATAAGCATAGATCTTCTTAATCCTAAACATACTCTGAAAATACCATGTAGTAGGCTCTACTAGTAATAATCCAGAGCTACTCTCCAATACATAACACCTCCTAGAATATCTTCTTAATAATAAGATAAATAGTATAGATGTTGTATTTATAGAGAGTGTTTTTCACGTAGAGACATGTATTCCTCTATTATCTTATCTCCACTACTAGTACCTATCCTAGAAGCACCAGCTAGTATCAATGCTATTGTATCATAAGCGTGTCTAATTCCACCCGATGCTTTAACTTTAACTCTATTACTAGCTACTCTATATAGTAGCTTTACATCATGGATAGTAGCTCCTCCGCCAAGGAAACCCGTCGAAGTTTTAACGTAGTCAGCTCCGCTCTCAACTACTAGCTTTGTAGCCTTGATCTTTTCTTCATCACTTAATAGACTGGTTTCAATAATCACTTTAACTATCTCAATATTATTTTTCTTAGCAATACCTACTACCTCACGTATATCTCTTAATACACATTCATAATCGTGTGATTTCAAACAATTAATATTCATAACCATATCGATCTCAGAAACCCCTAGCTCAGCTGCTTTCATAGTCTCGTATACTTTAACATCAGTTGAAGTATTTCCTAGTGGGAAACCTATTACTGTAGCATATCTTATAGTATTACCCGCGATCTCCTTAGCTTTAGATATTAGACTTAATGGTAGTACTAATGATTTAAATCTATACCTACGTGTATCTTCAATATACTTCTCTAACAACTTATAGTCTGCTACTGGTTTCAATAATGTATGATCTATGTATGAAGCAAATCCCCCTACACTAGTTCTAGCTAAAAACTCCTCAAGATCCACTATTATCACCATATGAAACGTGTATGATTCAGAAAAATATTATGGAGTAAATAATATATAATCTATAGTGCCGGGGCCGGGTCTAGATCTAGAGATGAAGACCGAGGCCTCTCTAGACCCCTAGTGTTTATGGGGGGATGATTATTTTTATTAATTTACTGGTGGAGCGTTTGCCGGAGATCTATATTGGTACATCTGGTTGGTATTACCCATGGAACGAAGAGGGTACTTTAGATTGGTATTTAAAGCATAGTGGATTGAATGCTGTAGAGCTTAATGCTAGTTTCTATAGATTCCCGTTTAAAAACCAAGTTATTAGTTGGAGTAGGAAAGGATCTAAGATTAGATGGGCTGTTAAAGTTAATCAGAGTATTACTCATTTTCGAAGACTTAATGAACGTGCATTAGAGATTTGGTGGAAATTCTATGATCTATTCAAACCTCTTGATAGATATGTTGATTTCTATCTATTCCAACTACCCCCAAACTATACATGTAAAGAATCTAGTCTAGAACGTATTAGCTGGTTTTACCGAGAAACAGGTTTGAATGAGAGATTTGCTATTGAGTTTCGTCATCATAGCTGTTTTAATGATAAAGTAGTTGAGTGGGGTAGGAGAGAGGGTTTAACCATAGTATCGGTCGACGCACCAATTAGTGTATGGATTGTTACGAGCAATGATATTGTTTATCTGAGAATGCATGGTAGAGATACATGGTATATGTACGAGTATAGTTTAGAGGAGTTACGTGAAGATGCTTATAAGATTAAAGATTTAGATCCAGAGAAGATCTATGTCTTCTTCAATAATGATTTCTGGATGTTAATTAATGCTCTTCAATTCAAAGAAATAATAGAGGAGATCTATGGGTAGTTGATGTTTGCTTAATCAATTAATCAGTAATGACGAGATATATAGAGAAATATTTGTTGAACCGGGAGAGTTAGCTAAGAAGATCGCTGGAGAGTATGGTTATTTACCATATATGATCCAGAGATACATGTATATGTTAGGTGTTAACGATACGTATAAATTATTAGAAGCTTTTGAAAAACAAGTTAAACCAGTTATTAGAACAAATACTTTATTGGTTGAACCAAGGAAACTATATTCTAGATTATCTGATCTAGGATTTATATTAGAGGAGATCAGATGGGCTCCATATAGTTTCCGAGTAATCGAGTCACCGGATTCACCAACTATAGGTTCTACACATGAGTATTTAAAGGGGTACTATTATGTTCATAGAGACCCTGCTACACTCATACCATCGATCATTTTAGTACATGGTTTTAGAGGAGATGTATTAGATTGTTGTGCTGCTCCAGGTGGTAAAGCTACTCATATAGCACAATTACTTAATGGTGAATACCATGTATATGCTAATGATCTTGTCTTATATAGACTTCGTGCATTAATCGGGCATATTTTGAGGATGAAGCTTGGAAACATTATTGTTACCTGGAGTGATGCACGTAAACTCCCATCTCTCTTAAACAAGAGATTTGAGAGAATAATTCTAGATGTACCGTGTAGTGGTGAAGGAACTATTATGATTGATAAGACACGGAAAACTAAGACTAGACAATCGGATCTCGCTAGAATGGTTAAGCGTGAAATAGAGCTTTTATGGAGTGGATTAGAGCTTCTAGAATACGACGGATTACTAGTATATACAACATGTAGTATTGCACCAGAGGAGAATGAATACGTTGTTTCTAAGGTCATCGAGCTTAGGAATGATATTGAAATAGTTGATCCACCGGTTAAACTATTTAATTGGAGTAGAGGATTAACTAGCTTTCACAGACTGAAATTTGTTGAAACAACCTCTAGATGTATTAGGGTCTGGCCCCATCTACATGGTATGATTGGTTTAACAATATGTATTATAACTAAGACTAGGAGATAATTTCCTGGGATCCACGTATGAAGAGGATCAAGGTTTCTATAAAGAAGCTTAAAAAG
>NJDP01000053.1 GCA_002254665.1 Desulfurococcales archaeon ex4484_58
CGAGTAATATATGATGCTCCACCAAAAGCTACTAATAGATAAGTCATAATCGGTAAGGCTAAGTATCTAATCCATTCAAAAATATATCCACCAAGATACTCAGCATAATTGATTTGTCCCATTTCTAACTTCTTATTGAGGCTCTCTATAGCGCTAAATACACCAATAGCTCTATATGGTAGTAGTCTTAGATGGAATGAAAACAACATTATTAATAGTAGTCCAGTCCACCACATTGGTAGACTATATGAGATCAACGCAATAATAGCTAAGGCACGATCAAATAATGAACCAGCTCTCTTAGCAGCTTGTAACCCTAGAAATAGTGAAATCACAATATTGATAACTGTTGCTGTTGTAAACAATATAGCTGTACGTACTAGAGCATTCAACGTTAACTCTAATGCATCATTTCCAGGAAGCGGGTATTTAACATCAGGAAGTAATGGGAATGAAAGATTAAATGTGATCAAATTAAATGTGTAAAGGAGTATTCGCTCGTGTACAGGTTGAAGCAATCCATATTTCTTCCACAGCGTATAGTTTAGTTTCTCCTTCGCTTTCTCAACAGCTTCTGGAGAAGCTTTGGCCATTCTCTGCTCTAACTGTCTGGCTTGAGCAGTATAGATTTCCTGAACGATTGCTTTTAATTGTCTATAAGCGAATATCGAGAATACTGAAGCCATAATTATAGCCACGATAACGAATACTATTATGAAATTAATGATTGTCACTACTACTACTCTACCTAAACCACGCATTATCCATCACTACGCCCGCTTCTTCGAAGCTATACTATTACTTATTTACATTTAAAAATCTTATATATATTGATGATGCTGTATCCAATGAATTTTGTATAGAATGTTAATAAGTGGATATTAAGTTTTTCAGAAACATAGAATTAGGTTGTATATAAATAGAGAGTAGTAGGCGATATAGATTTGGGAGAATCTAGTAAGGGAAGACGCGTCTTAATGGTAACCCTGCTGATACTGGGTATAATGATTTTGAATTATTTTCTATTATATTTAGCTGACAGTATAAGTGTTAGTAGAGATATTTATGTAGAGGATGGTGTTGTATCGGAGGAATACTATATTCCCCGTAACGCTTCATTAAATCTAATAATTGGTTCTTCTTCAAACGAGTATACTGAGGTAATACTTTATGGAGTAAATGCTTCATGTATTCTAAGTGATCTAGATAATATCGTTGGTAATAAAACAGTTTATCTGAATAAATCGAATCAAAGCTATAAGTTAGTGTTTGAGGGTAGAAAATGGTTTCGAGTATACAATCTTACAGGAAATATTTCATATAAATATAGGGTATATAGAATTGATAAACCATTTCTATTCTTATCTGTAATAGCATTATTCATAAGTATAGTAGGTTTTGCTGTATCATTCTATATTTTACAAAGTCTTATATTGGAGAAAACGGCAGAAAGAATGGGAAGAAGAAAACGATAGATTCTATTTCTTGATAAGTTTCATTACTTCATCCGGTGTACCGTATAACCAACATGATACATAATGATTCTTTTCAACCTCTATTAACGGTGGTTCAATTGTCCTACAATACTTCCTTATCTCTGGGTGTTGATCAAAAGCTATACATCTAGGGTGAAATCTGCATCCCGGCGGTAAATCTATAGCGCTCGGTACCTCACCCTTGATTGGGATCTCTCTTATCCTAAACCTATTCTTTGGATCAGGATCTGGAACAGCCTCTATTAACGCCTTAGTATAGGGATGTAACGGGTTATCTAAAACTCTCCTAGTATCTCCCATTTCAACTATTCTTCCAAGATACATTATAGCGATTTTATTAGTAATATAACGTGAAACAGCTAGGTCGTGTGTAATAAATAAGTAGGTTAAATTATATCTCTGCTTAACTTCAACCATCAGCTCTAGGATCTCAGCTCTAATAGATACATCAAGCATTGAAACGGGCTCATCAGCCACTATAAAGCGTGGTCGGAGGATCAATGCACGAGCAATACCAACACGCTGTCTTTGTCCACCACTAAGCATGTGTGGATGTCTATGCATGAACTCCTCTGGTGGTGTAAGTTTTACTGCTTCAAGTGCTTTAGCCACTAGATCTATTCTCTCTTCTCTAGTCTCACCTATACCATGTATTATCAGAGGCTCCTCTAGGATCTGATACACTGTATATCTTGGATTAAATGCTCCATAGGGATCCTGGAAGATCATCTGCATCTCTCTACGTAGAGGTTTCAAGTATTTACCCGGGATCTTGGCTATATCTATACTTCCAAACTTATCTATAATAGGTGGTTCATAACCCATATCACGCCATGCATCTAAAAGTTGTTTTCTAGGTCTATAACCAATTACTCCGGATGTTGGATTAACTAATCTCAAGATAGTTTTACCAGTAGTTGTTTTACCACAACCAGATTCACCAGCTAAACCGAAAATATCTCCATCTTCTATCATAAATGATATTCCATCAACAGCGTGAACATATCTACGAGGCGCTCTCGTAAAGATCTCTGTTAATGTTCTACGTACTGGGAAGAGTGTCTTTAGATTTATTGTATAGAGTATGGTTTTTTCATTAGGTTCTATAGTTAGGGGTCGGGGCATCTATGATCACCTCTTAGCATACAACCAACAAGCAACATAGTGACCAGGTTCAACCTCAACCATAGGGGGTTCTTCTTTATCACAGGGTTCAAACTTATATTTACATCTAGGATGAAACCTACATCCTCTAGGGGGAGCAACTAGATCTGGTGGAATACCAGGTATCCATTCAAGTTTCTTTATTTCACCACGTATACGAGGTATACTAGCTAGTAATCCACGCGTATATGGGTGTTGTGGATTCAAATATATGTGTTCAGCTGTTCCAAATTCTACGATCTTACCAGCATACATGATAGCTACTTTATCAGCTATTTCAGCTATTAAGCTTAGATCGTGTGTAATCAATATGATTGACACCTTGTATTCTTTCTGGAGCTTTTTCAGAACATTCATAACTTGAGCTTGTACAACTACATCTAACGCTGTCGTAGGCTCATCGGCTATTACTAATGGTGGATTTAATGCTAGAGCCATAGCGATCATTACACGTTGTTTCATACCACCAGATAATTCGTGTGGATAACTTCTCAGTCTCTTAGGGTCTATACCAACCATCGATAATAGTTTAGCGGATTCTTCTAAAGCTTCTTTCTTACTCATTCCTTTATGGATCATAAATACTTCAGCCATCTGATCCCCTATGGATAAAACAGGATTTAAAGCATTCATTGCACCTTGAAAAATCATACTGATTTTTTTCCACCTAATCTTCCTCCTATACTCTTCAGAGCTCATTTTTAAAATATCTTGTCCCTCAAAAACAATTCTACCACCAACGATCCTACCGGGTGGGGGGACTAGTCTAATAATAGAGTATGCTGTCGTACTTTTACCACAACCAGATTCACCAGCTAAACCCAATACTTCACCACGGTTAAGTGTAAATGAAACGTTATCAACGGCTTTAACTATTCCACGTGCAGTATAAAAATATGTTTTTAATCCTTCAACTCTCATCAATACTTCACTCAAAATATTAACACCTCATATCAACTTAGACACTTATATTTTCATCAACCTCTAGTTCATTATACATACCACAATAAATCCCTATAAATCTATCTAATAAATAAATCTTGTATCTCTATATTAAAGGTGTGGTAGAATAATGGTTAAAATCATAGGAAAAGTCTGGAACACGAAACCATTGTACCTAGTTAGAAAGGATGGTATCATACACACCTATATAGGGTTTGGTGTAATTGATCGTGGAACAAATGTTTTACAAGTTAGACCGATAACTCTATGCCCGTTAAACTGTATATTCTGTAGCGTAGATGCAGGTCCTCATAGTGAGAAGCGTATAGCTGAGTTTATCGTCGATCTAGAAACCATGGTGAGAAGTGTTGTTGAAATAGCTCGTTATAAGGGGGGAGGAGTCGAGGCATTAATAGATAGTATTGGTGAAGCATTAACTTACCCGCATATAATAGAGCTGATCAGGGAGTTAAAGAGAGAACCTTCAATACAATACGTAGCATTAGAGACGCATGGTATGCTTTTAAATAAGAAGATCATAAGAGAGTTAGAGGAGGCCGGCCTCGATCGAATAAATTTAAGCATCGAAACACTTGATCCGGAGAAAGCAAAGTTTCTTCAAGGTGTTAGATGGTATAACGTAGATAAGGTGGTCGAAAATGCTGAATACATAGTGAGAGAAACAAGTATTGATCTACACGTAACACCAGTATGGATACCCGGTATCAACGATAAGGATGTAGTAGAAGTAGTTGAATGGGCTTATAGGATAGGTGCTGGTAAAAAATGGCCTCCAGCAACTATACAGAAATACGTTGTCCATAAATATGGCCGAAAAATAGAGAATGTTAAACCCCTAAGTTGGAAGGGGTTCTGGAAATGGATCAAGTATTTTGAGTCTAAGTATGGTTTACGTGTCCATTGGAGTATGAGTGAATGGGGTATGATTAAGAAGAAAAAGTATCCATGCCCCTATAGAAGAGGCGATAAAGTATTCGTTGAAATAGTTTCGCCCGGCGTATTCTGCGGAGAATACATAGGTCTCTCTCTAAAGGACAAAACTCTAATTACCATTATTGGTAAAAAGATGAGTATAGGAGAAAAATACTACGTAGAGATCATACACGATAAAGACTGTTTATTGATAGCTAAAGCAATCTTACCCCTACACGATAGAACAAAATAGAAAACGATAAATTTGTTAGACAAGAACCTAAGAAAGCTATTGATTAGAATACATCTTGGTTCTCTCACCACCATAGTATCCATAGATAATCGTAGTGTTCAATAATGCATAATATTATCTATATTTGAATACAATTTTACAAATATTAAGAGTTTTTGTAATAATTGCCGCTACATGATTTCTAATGTTTATTACTTCAATTAAATAGGTTGGTGCGAGAGTTTTGTTATTTTATTTTGAACTTTTATTTGGTTATAGTTCTCTAATCTTTTGTCGTAGAGTTAATTTAGATACTAATGTCTTCTGAAAGTGTAGGATGGAATAAAGTTTAATCTATTAGAAAGATCCGCACATAAGAAGAGCTATTTCGATACTTGAGAATTCAATGATAGCTATTTCGTGATTAAGTATATTGAATCGGTCGATACGTAATATACCGGACTCAACAAGTTCTCTTTCTAAGCTAAATTCGGTTGGCACCTCTTTGTATTCCCCTAGATCAATGGATACTATGATCTTGGCTCTATCTAGATCACCATACTTCTTAATAATAGGTGATAAGTAGTTGTCTCGATCTAGGGAAACTTGTGTACCGGGGTGGTAAGGTCCTATTGCTGGTAAGACTATTATTTCGGCTCTACTTGTCGGTATTTTTAAAAATGCTGGAAATCTATATGTTCCAAAACATCTCATACTAGGGTGTTCATGACCTATAACTATAATGTCATATTTGTTTATATCTACTTCGAGGTGTCCGTGTGTAAAAAGTAGTTTATATTCTCCAGTATCTATTTCATAGTGATTAACAAGTTCGATGCCATAGTCTTTTAGTACTAATGGTAAATAGTTATCATGATTACCACGCACAACGACTACTTCTTGTACACCCTTATTGTATAGGTAGTTGAGAAACTCTCTAACCTCTAATCTTTCTTGTCTAAGCAATCGATCAAATGCATGCTTTAAATCACCATTAATTAATACTCTACGTGGACTTAATACCTTAAATACGCGTTCAAGGGATTCAATGATCTTCTTCAACTGTATTTTAGGAATAAACATTCCTACAGCATAATTGGTTTTATTACTACTATAATCGAGTCCACGAGCAACAGCTTCTTCGAAACCAAGATGTAGATCAGCTAATATAAGTAGATCAAACTTCCCCAAATATAGGGTCGGTGTACCCGGGACTATATAGAGGTCTCTATATTCCCCATCATAAGAGATAGGCCTTAATATAGACATATATTCAACCCTTAAGGATATTATGGAGGGAGAAGAAGCGGGCCCGCCGGGATTTGAACCCGGGACCTACGGGTTAAGAGCTTCGGCTACGGCCAGCCCCCTCTAATTCAACATTTACTTATCATGTTTAAATATTTTATTTCGCTTGTCTTCCCTTCTATTTACTAGTTAATTGTTTTATAGAATAATATTCATTGTATAATGTCTTGTCTAGGTTTTCATATATAACGATGTTATTCCAAGGTATCTTTTCTTCGACATTATAACCTTTAAAAACGTAGTCGGTACTATAGTTTCTTCTAGTCAATACTCTCCTCCAACTACCAAGATCTCCCCCCTCAATACTCCATTCAATAAGAATTCTCCCTATATTCTCATCTGCTAGAGCGATTGATGCTTGAATCCACGCCCATCCAATTTCTAATGGTCTTGTCTCTACATACCCTCTTAACTCTCTTCTATAGAGTCTCAATATATTACGTGCCTTTTCTAAGCTGATCATTCCAATCCATTGGAATGGTGTATGGGGTTTTGGAACTAATGGGTTTAAGCTAATACTTATCTTTACATTCTTCTCTCTAGCTTTCTTAATTAGTTTCTTTAAATACTCAATGTTATTCTTATCATAAATCGTTGGATCTAATCCTTTAAAACCATATATGAGATATAATTTTAGATCAAAGCCTTTATCAATTATTCTCTCGATCCCTGCGTCTATCAGATCTATATTAATATACTTAGCTATTATCTTCTGGATTAATGGATTAAAAGTTTCTGGTGCTATAGTTAATGTTTTCTGACCAGAATTCTTGATTAGTTCAAGTGTATCGTTATCAAGGTAGTCTATCCTCATAGATGGTAGAGAAACTTTAATCCCTTGCTCAACTATGTACTCTAGGATTTTCTTATCATCTATAGTTGATGGATAAACTAACGAGTATACGAGTACCCGATCAACACCAGTAGCTTCAAGTCCTTCATCAACTAGCCTTTTAAGTACACTATAAGTTCTCCTCCTAAATGGTTTAAACAATCTACCCTCTATACAGAATCTACATAGATACATACATCCACGACTTGTTTCAAGAATAAATCCTCTACCAAAAACTGGTTCTCTCTCAGAGTCCCAGAATTGTTTTACTGGATAGAAAGATGTGTTTATATCCTCGACCCATCTACGATAAACTTTATCAGTAGAGATTCCGGGGACGTAGACGAATTCATATCTAGCTATCTCTTCGAGAAAACTTTTTTTATCTCCTCTAAATCTAATCCATGCATTAATTATTTTCGGTAGAGTATCTTCGGCTTCACCTATAATGTATGCATCGACTATATGGTTGTAGGGATGGGGATTACCCATTACGGCTGGGCCGCCAGCGATAACTGGGATTTCCCTCTTTTCTCTAATAGGATCTACTCCACTATAGTAGAGTATTCTTACTAGATTAGATATTGTTGGTTCATAGTGAATACTTGTTAGTATTAATTCGAAATCTTTTAATGGACTATTTGTTTCTAAACTTCTAGGAAAAGGTTCTTCGCCATATAGATTTTTTACATGGAATCTCTCGAGATAAACTTCATCGAACAAACTATTAGTTAAATAATAGATTATGTGGGAGGAGAGACTTGAAACCATAAACTCGTATGTGCCAGGGTATATATATGCTATTCTAACTAATCCCTGCCTAATCTTTTTCCTTATAATGTTTACCTCCATTCTAATGTACACCCTTATATAAGTTAAGTTTTAAATAGCCAAACCATATAATATCTCTTGGTGAATAAACAAATGAACTCTTATGAGAAATTCCTCAGTTCTCTCGCTAAAAACATTAAAGCATCTGAAATCAGAGAACTACTAGCAGTTATTAGGACAAAGAAAGATGTAATAAGTCTTGCTGGCGGACTCCCTGATCCCCAAACTTTCCCTAAAGAAATAATTGCTAAGATGGCTGAGAAAGTCGTAGCTGAGTATGGTGATTATTCTCTACAATATAGTGAGACGAAGGGTATATATGAAGTTAGAGAAACACTCGCTAAATTCCTTAAAGACATACGTGGTTTCGAGACTAGCCCCGATGATCTACTGATCACAACTGGTAGTCAACAAGCTTTATATCTAATATCAAGAACACTTATTGACCCCGGAGATGTTGTTATTACAGAAAATCCTTCATATCTAGCTGCACTAGGAGCATTTAAGATGTGTGGTGCAAACATTGTAGGTGTTAAGATCGATGAGCATGGTATGAAGACCGATCTATTAGAAGAGACTGTTAAGAGACTTGTCAGTGAGGGTAAGAAGATAAAGTTCATTTATGTAATACCAGTGAGCCAAAACCCTGCAGGAACAACTATGAGCAGTGAACGTAAAAAGCATTTAATAGAAATAGCTAATAAATATGATCTCCTAGTACTAGAGGATGATCCATATAGTTATTTTGTTTATGAAGAGGGAGTAGATGTTACAGCAATTAAAGCTCTCGATACAGAGGATAGAGTGATCTATATAAGCACTATAAGCAAGATCCTAGCACCTGGTCTAAGAATAGGGTGGATCGCTTCACCTAAACACTTATCTAGAAAACTCGAACTAGTGAAACAGTATCTAGACCTACATAGTCCAACACTAAATCAATATATTCTAGCGGAGATCTTAAAAACTAGTCTAATAAAAGAACATGTAAGAAAACTTGCTCCGTTCTATAAGGTTAAAAGAGACACTATGTTGAAAGCAATAGAAGAATACTTCCCAGATGATATATGGTATACTAAACCTATAGGTGGACTCTTTGTATTTGTGTATGTCAACGTACCGGGCTTCAATGCCGTAAAATTATTAAATACTGCTGTTGAAAAATATAAGGTAGCTTATGTACCGGGTAAAAGCTTCCATACAGATGGTTCTGGAGAAAATAGTATGAGACTCAACTTTAGCTATCCACCACCAGAGATGATCGAGGAAGGTATTAGGAGGCTTGGTGAATTAATTAAGAATAAAGGTTAATTTATTTCTTTAAACCCCACGATAACTCCTAACCCATGGGGCGGTATGAGACCTAAAAGTTCATTATAATCCTTTATTCTAACTATTCTAATATATTTTTTAATAATACTATTAATCTCTGAAATTATATTGGGTTCAACATTGAAACTATTAACATAAATAACTTTAATGTTGTGACCAATCTGTACTGGTATATAGTTAATTCTAGAGAAAACTGAGATAACTAGTATATTGTAGGTTATAGTCTTCAATATATTATTTATTAATGAGACTAGTATCATATTTCTTCGCTAAATTACCGGGCTCTCTATAGATGTTGAATCCTAGATACTTGAGATGTTTGATCGGTTTACTACAAATTATGTGTGGTTCTTCTTCTTTCATCTTCTTCAAATATATAGCTGTTATTATACTATCTAATTCGCATCCAATTATTAATGTTGAACCGTAGGTTTCTTTTCCTATTGAAGCTCCATATGATATATATGGGTATATACTGTGTATAGGTCTTGGCTCATTTATAAATCCAGCTATATACTTATGGTTTATACTAGTATATGTGGATAATATACCATTAACATCTAATCCAAGTATTCCATGAGGACCTATAGGTGAAATAATGGCTATTTTTCCAGAAAGTTCACCATTACTGGGATCCTCAATTATACGTACTACACCGGATGATCCAGGAATTATAGGTTTTGTAAATGGTTCAAGTCCTTTATACAGTATTTTCTCAACAATACCTAGATAGATGTAGTAAGGTTTAGCTAGAACTTCACCATGTTTTACTGGAATAATTTCTTTTTCAATTACATCATATTTTCCATTAAATACTATGGATCGAACCTTCAAATTTATAGCACCATATTTACTAGTGTCTATTTAGTATTAATGTTTATTGATTAAACAATATATTATTGCTATTTTGGTGATTATGTTTTGCCCAAGTATCTACCGGTTCACTGGTTAAGTAAAGAAGCTCGTTATAGGATAATAGATGTGTTGTTATCTACCCGCACTATTAAGAGTTTAGCTACTGAGCTAGGTATTACACGTAATGCTGTCAGGAAATATATTAGTAGAGAAACTCATCCTAGTGATGAAGTGATGGAAAAAGTATTTGAAATCATTGCTCCCTACGAAGAAGAGAGACTGATTAAACTGGTGATCGACGATATTGTTGAAGCTTTAAAAACACTCGTTAATGGGTTAGATGAAGAACAATATAGGGTTTATTTGAGGGAGAAACTTAGAGAGGTTCTTGGAAAACTTGAAAGATGAACTTCCATTCTTTGCTAATGGATCGCTTGTGGGAGACTATAAGCCTT
This sequence comes from Desulfurococcales archaeon ex4484_58, assembly GCA_002254665.1. Lineage (GTDB taxonomy): Archaea > Thermoproteota > Thermoprotei_A > Sulfolobales > Desulfurococcaceae > EX4484-58. Next base: position 10,381 of record NJDP01000053.1, read on the forward strand.
TGAGAAAATACTGGGAGATACTGCGTAAGAAAGGCTTTGATCTAGATAATGCTTTTCTCAAGAGAGAGGATTTCGAGTATCTAGATAGGAGGGTGAAGGAGAATCCCGGCATAGATGTTGCTTCTCTCATAAATGAGTTAACCCAGTATTTTATGGATAGGATTGTCCCTGAAGCTGCTGTTGAAGCTTGTAGAGAAGCGTATGGTGTATCTTTTGATCGAGATACTGCTGTTAAGAAAATAGCTTATATAATGGCTGGGTGGTTGATAGAAGCTGGTAAGAATACTGGTATTCTTAGTTTAAAATCTAAGTGGAGTAGAGGAGGTGTTTAAGTGTTAACGATTAATGATTTACTTGGTATTCTCGAGAAAATATTCAAAGAGCTGAGGTATAAATATGTAGCTGAAGTGCGTATTGATAGGATAGTTGAACATAAATCTAAATATACTGTTTTATTCATAATGGATAATTCGAAGATAAAAATGATCATAGATAAGGAGAGCGGTAAAATTAGGGTATATAGTGGTATTACAAGTTTAGATTTAACTATTAAACGTGTTTTTAAGAGAGAATATGATAGAGTGATGAGGAGGAAAAGTATTGGAGAGGAACCCGTATAGGAGAAGAATAAAATTATTAGTTGATATATTGAACGAAGTTATAAATAAACAAGAAGAGATGACTCGAAAAGAAGTAGTCGAGATCCTTAGGAAAACTTATGAGAAACATAGGATAAAACCATTGAAGGGTAAAGCCAATCCTCCAGATCTATATGATAAGGAGTTGTCTAGCCTATATGTTGTAGGTAAGTATGGATTAGGGCTTGATGAGGATTATCCAAGGTTTTTCAATAAAGTTTTCTATATAGAGGAGGTTTTCGAGAAATGTATCGAGAAAATTATGAAGGGTGATAGTGAGGGTGTACGTGAACTTTTAAAAACAGTTAGTTTATCTGGGGTAATCGATAGTAATACTGTTGCTAGAATGCTACGCATACCTTTTACAAAGTTATTGCTAGGTTTTATTGAGGAGGAAGAATTCGCTGAGATCCTGTTAAAAACTAAAGAAGTATTACCGGAGGAAGAGAGAACTGTTAGAAACTATGTTAGATTCTATATAGCTTTTAAAACAGCTGAAGCGATATATCGTGGGGAGATCAAGAATAAGATGTATAAGGAAGCATATAAGAGAGCATTAGCTGTTAGACTAGGTTTTCCACGAAGCACTCCCAGCGATGAATACATAGCTATAATTGGTAAAGAAGTATTTAATTTATCGGACGAACTTTTAAAGAAAACATTATCTATTGAGAAACAATGAGTTTCTCTCCCTTTTTATCCTTTAAATACTCAATAACTTGTTCATGTAACCTAGCCAATAACCTTCTCATATCCTCCATTAACACTACATCACTGTATCCATGAGCAACTATGTGATGAGCAAATGGACTAGGAATAGTTGTTGGTCCAAAGACTTTTAACTCTATATACCCTTTACGTATATTTTCTAACACTTCTTTTGCAGCATCTATATGCATATAATCCTCTAAGATCTCTCTATATGTCTCTTTTAAAACCGGGAAGTTATGTAGATCCTCGATCGCTCTCAATAGCTCCTCGGCGTTTATCTGTAGTCTATGTACACTTCTCTCGCGGTCACGGTATCTGCGCAGGATCATAAATGATCTAACGGCGCAGTGTCTAAATCTCCTTTTAAGCATCTCAGTCTTACGTAGAACACGCTTCAATATATCCTCTATATTATCCGGTTTTAACCCCCTAAATAACTCGATCCAATCAGCATTTGGATGTCCACGTATAGTTAACATGAAACCATTATCCGTTACAGTAATTTTTACATTCACTCCTAGTTTTCTACCAACTATGTATGCATATGCTTTAGATAATGCTTCATTTACTCTCCTCCCAAACAAACTATGTACTATAATGTTTCTACGACCCGGTTCATCGTATATTTCGATCAAAACTAGTCTGTCGCTGGGTACTAAACCCCCAGTAAATAATGATTGTTCGAGTATATAGTTATATATTGATTCTGCGGCATGTTCTTGTAACCTATACTCTTTTTCCAACCAAGAAACCACTTTTTCTCTTGGAGAGTTCACTATTTTTTGATGAACAATCCGCCTAAACCTACCAACCTCTAATGCTGAATCATATGCTAATGGGAGCATTTCACTAAACCAGCTAGGTACAGTTGGTCTTGAACCATCAGCAGGTTTAACAATTACTTTAAAACCCTTACTACCTAGATATTCATAGACTCTGCCACCTAGAACAAAGAGGTCTCCGGGTACAAGGTATTCTACAAAAGCTTCTTCTAGGTCACCGACATATTTACCGTCAATAGTGAATACATGTGCTTTACTCTCATCAGGTATCGTACCTATATTTTGATAATAGATCATCCTAGCTGTTCTTTTCCTACCAAACACTCCCTCTTCTTCATCAAACCATAGCTTAGAATATACACGTGCATGTTCAAAGTAGTCTCCATATCTACCAGACAAGTATCTTAAAACATTCAAGTAATCACTCCAATCTAATGTATGGAATGTATAGCTCCTCCGTATAACCCTATATGCTTCGTGTATATCCCATTTCTTCTCAAGAGACATACCAACTAAGTGTTGTGCAAGTACATCTAAGGGGTTACGCGGTATACGTACTCTATCAATTTTCCTCTCATAAGCAGCTTTGACTAATACAGTACACTCAACCAGATCATCGCGATCAACAACAATAACTCTACCCTTACTAACTTCTTTTATATGATGACCAGCCCGCCCTATCCTCTGTAATAGACGCGATACACTTTTTGGTGAACTGAGTAGAACAACTAGATCTATATATCCGATATCAATCCCTAACTCTAGACTAGTAGAGCTGACGATAGCTCTAAGTTTACCTTGTTTAAGTTTTTCTTCAATCTCTAATCTAACGTTTCTACTTAAACTACTATGATGAGCCTCTATCTCATCAATGTCAACGATCTTCTCCTTCTCCATGATCTTCCTCAGCTTATATACTACTCTCTCCGTAGCACTCCTAGTATTAGTGAATATTAGAGTGGTTTTATGGTTCTTGATCAAACGAGTTAATACGTGATATATAGCATTATTTATCTCTTCAGCACTAGCATGAACTAAGTCCTCGATCGGCGCTAAAACCCTTATATCAACTGGTTTAGCGAATCTAGCATCAACAATATAACATTCTCTAAGTTCTCCATCATCTCTATAACCCACTAAGAACTTAGCTACTTCTTCAAGTGGAGCTATAGTTGCACTTAACCCTATTCTCTGGAGGGGTTTGCCTACAAGATATTCTAAACGCTCAATACTTAAACTTAGATGACTCCCCCTCTTACTATTAGCTAGTTCATGTATTTCATCAATAATAATTATTCTTACATTCTTTAGTCTCTCACGGAACTTTGGCGCATTTAATGCTATCGCTAAACTTTCAGGTGTAGTTATTAGTATGTGTGGAGGGTCTTTAACCATACGTTGTTTCTGTGTAGGGCTAGTATCGCTTGTTCTAACGGCAACCTTGATCTCTGGTAACTCTATGTTATCTTCACTAGCTATCTTTTTAATCTCCCTAATTGGGACTAATAGGTTTTTATACATATCATTATTTAAAGCTCTAAGCGGACTAACATAAACAACATAAACTCCCTCCGGTAATTCACCTTTTTCTTCATAGTATTTATAGAGATTATCTATTATACCTAGGAATACAGCTAAAGTTTTACCAGTACCTGTAGGGCTAGAGATCAATACATTAAAACCGTTTTTTACAAGAGGAATGGCCATTCTCTGGGGTGGTGTGAAAGTTTTGAATCTCCGTTTAAACCATTCTCTAACGTAGGGTCTAAGCATCCCATATAATTCTTCATCACTATATCTCTTATCGGCGAAAATAATAGCCAAACCCTAACACCCTACCGATAAATTGTTTCTATCTATATATGATGTCTTTCCACCAACGAATAGTTGCGTAGATATATCCTAGACTATATGATAAAAACCATCCACCAGTATATAGTATTTGGTTTATTAATAAGTTGATTCCAATAAAAAGAGCATATAATCCAACAATAGTCTCTATTGGTACGCGTATATTTGATAACAAATGTTCATATCTACCTTTAGGTGTTCGTTTAAACCCCACCTTTAATCTTAGTAATGCTTGGAAAAAAGACTTAGTGAGTGTAGGTGTTAATGAGACGGTTAATGCAGCTGATCTACCAAGATTGACTATTGTTCTCCAAACACTATAGCCGTATTCACGCAGACTATCTACATAGTATTTACCATAGATAAACGCTAAAATCATCCATGGTAATCCAAGAAACCAGTATTCTCGAATATAGTCTTGAGGCTCCAACAATACTATAAATGATAGTATGAGGAAACCTATGAAGGTGGAGATAGCTGGTAGATACTGGAGTAAATAATAGAGAGCATCAAATTTAGCGTACCATGGTTGCTTCGATCTCATTAAATGGGTGAATCGAGTAATAGCTACATCTGTTGCACCATAAACCCATCGATCCTGCTGTAACCTAAGTGATCTATATCTACGAGGGATCTCTACATAAACAGGGTCTTTATCTAGAAACAATATCTTCTTATTTAAACTCATAATTCTACAACCAATCTCTAGATCATCTTGTATTCGCTCTTCATCCCATCCATTAAGTTTTTTTCTCAAAAAATCAACTCTATACATTGTACCGGATCCTAGAGGAAATA
>NJDP01000011.1 GCA_002254665.1 Desulfurococcales archaeon ex4484_58
ATTTTCTATTTGATACGAGATTGTTTTAAGTACTTAAGGGATATATTAGTTTTTCCTCCTAAAAACATTATTGGATAAAAACTATGTATAAAAGAGATGGATAAAAATGAGTAGATACGTAGATTTCCTAAGACATATAGTTAATGTTAAGATAGCAAAGTACATAAGCAACAAAGGAGCTCTTCGTGGATTCGATGATATAAAGAGATTATTAGAGGAAGCTGAAGCTAAGTATGGTTTTAGTGCTTTCTACGGTGAACCGGAAAAACTCAAGGATTATCTATTAAGTGATGATTTCAAATTATTAGTTAAAGCTTTTAAATCTATAGATGCACTTGATCTCCTAGTCGATATTCTACGTGAAACAAGAGAGAAATACAGAGATCTCGAGTCGGTTGTTGAAGCAATTGATCATGTATTGAAAGATATTAATAGAGAGGAGGAGAGTGATGAGTAGAGAAGAGAAGGGTATTGTATGGTTTGATTGTGATGGTGTATTAACTAATCATAGAAGTAGCTGGATGTATTTACACGAATATTTCGGTAGTAAAGATAACAGGTTCTTCGCTGAACTCTATAAAGAAGGATACATTAGCTACTTAGATTGGATGAAGATCGATGTTGCATTAATGATAAATAGTTGTGGTAGACCCATATTAAAGAGAGATGTTGAAGAAGCATTAAATAGGATAAATGTTAAGAGAGAAGCGATCAACGTAATTAAGGAACTTAAAGAGAGGGGTTTTATAGTTGGGATCATTAGTAGTGGTGTTGATCTCTTGGTAAAGAGGGTATGCAGAATAGTTGATAGTGATATTTGCTTATATAATGAACTTTTATTCATAAATGACATGCTGATCCCCGGTGGTAAAGCTAATGTTCCCTTGAAGGAGAAGCCTAGAATTATACGTGAATACTCAATAAAACATAGATTCACACTTGATAGAGTAGTCTATATTGGTGATAGTGAATGGGATATTGATGTATTTAGAATTGTTGGTTTATCTATTGCTGTTAAACCATGTGGTGATGCTTGTAATTACGCCGATTATACTATAGAGGAATTATCAGAGATCCTACCTATTATCGATAAACATTATAGTTGATCCTTTAATTTGAACGAGTAACCTCTTATTCTAAGCTCCTCTAATGCTTGTTTAACGGATTCCCTAGACGCTGCTTCAAAAACTATCTCTAATAATGCTTTATTAGGGAGAGTCCTCGGATTCCATCGGTCATGTTTGATATCAATTATATTTAACCCATACTTAGCTAATATATCGATCACCTTCCCTAATTCACCGGGTTTATCAAATAATTCGCCAACAATACTAACTAGCCTACCATCTTTAGCCGTTTCATGTATAATTATCCTAGATAATAGAGCCGGATCTATGTTACCACCACTAATAACTACAACTACTGGTCCTTTTTCTGGTTTCAAAGCATTAGATAACATTGCTGCTACTGGTAATGCGCCAGCCCCCTCAACTACGATCTTAGCTCTCTCTAGTAGGAAATTGATTGCATAAGAAATATCTTCTTCATTAACCAACACTATATCATCTACTAGCTCTTCTATAATCTTAGAAGTTAATTCACCAGGTTTCTTAACAACCACTGCATCAGCTATTGATGGTTTAACTTCTACCTCACTCAAACCCTCCTTTACCCTATAATATATGCTTGGTGCATTACGAGGTTCTACACCAATCACTTTCGTATCTGGGTTCTTTTTCTTAGCAACAACCGCTAAACCCGAGATCAAGCCTCCTCCACCTATTGGTGCAATAATGTATGCTGGTTCATGTATTTGATCAAATATTTCATGGGCAATTGTTGCTTGCCCTGCAATTATTTCCGGGTCATCGTATGGATGTATGAATGGATAGTTCTTCTCTTTCATGATCTCGATTGCTTTATCATATGCTTCGTCATAGTATGTTCCATGCAATACTACTTTTGCACCATAGCTTCTAGTAGCATTGATCTTTGTGGAACTAGCTGTTTTAGGCATAACGATCAACGCTTCAATATCAAAACACTTAGCAGCATAAGCTACTCCCTGAGCATGATTACCACTACTAGCAGCTACAACTCCTCCAACATTCTCTCTACTAATTAATCGGTGTATTTTAAAAACCGCTCCTCTAACTTTAAATGCCCCAGTTTTCTGCATATTCTCGAGCTTTAGGTAAGTATCAACACCGATCAAGGCGTTCAGTGTATAGTTGGTTATTAAAGGAGTTACATGGACATGATCTCTTAAAACTCTACGTGCCTCTAAACTTAACTCGTATATCTCATCCATGATCCTAGAAGATCCACTTGTAATACTCCTCACCCCATAATCGATATTACTTGTTGTATAATAATAATCTTACCATGACACCACAGCAAAGTACCTGGATAAGGGAAGAGAATTTTGAGCGAAGAATATCTAACATTGCGTGAGAAAATAGAAAAGATATTGATAGAGACAAAAGAACCTCTCACAGTCTCCCAGATAATCTCATTACTTGGACTAGATCCGCGTGATAAAAAGCTTGTATATAACGCATTAGAACATATAGCTAAAAGTATTAGGAGAAAATCTAGAGAAAAACTCGTATTAGCAATGATCCCACCTATATGTAGGAAATGTGGATATGTATTTAAAGATCTAGATAAACCGAGGAAACCAAGCAAATGCCCTAAATGTAAGAGTGAGAGAATAACCGAGCCTAAATTCAAGATCATTGTTAGATGAGAAGATATATATTCTCCATAAAATCTAGAGAATTATGGTGAAGGGATGAAGTCTCCACTCATAACTGAGTATTCTACGTGATGAAGCTGGGCGCTTTCGACCTATCTATTAGTCACCTGATCTTGATCCTCTCAATTCTACGTCTAGGCAATATAATGCCTTTCTCTCTAAGCTCTACGAGCTTCCAAGCTATCTTCTCTTGATGTATCCATTCACCATACGCTCTACCCATACCTATGATCCGGGATATTTCTCTTCTAAACCATTGAGGTATTCTCTGTGGATTCTTATATGCGTATGGAGAACCGGGTAGAGGCATGAATGTATGAAGATGGATTCTAGCACCTAGCTTTACTAATTTCTTGATAGAATCTAGTGTTTCCTTTAGATCATCTTCTGTTTCCCCAGGCAACCCAATAATATAGTCTATAGAAGCTCTAAAGCCATACTTATTAAGGATCTCGACAGCATTGAATACATCCTCAAGAGTATGCCCTCTCCTGATCTCCTCTAGTAACCTATTACTTCCAGTCTGTGCTCCAATTATGACCTCTCTGTTATGTATGTATTTTCTCAAAACACGGACGACCTCCTCGGTCACATACTCTGGTCTAACCTCGCTTGGAAACGATCCGAAGAATATCCTTGCATTTTTCTCTCTCACCAACAGATAAAGTTTAGAGAGTAGTTCTTCTATAGCCTCAACATTTAATTTTCCATTAATTGAACCATACGAGAAAGAGTTGGGTGAAATAAACCTAAGATCCCTGACTCCGTATGAGACCATTATATCTGCGTATCTAAAAATTGAATCAACACTCCTATGTCTAAGTTTAAAACCATGTAGATACGGGACTTGACAGTATTTACATTCAAACATGCATCCTCTAGTAATCTCTATGGGGTTAAACAAGTATCTCCAATAGGGGAACGGATGATGAGAATCCAGAACTATTGGTGGTGGTCTCCGAGTAGATACGTATTTCCCCTCTATTCTCGTAAATAATCCAGGCGTATCTAGGGGGTCGCCTTTATCTCGTATAGTCTCTAAAAACTTCCTCAGAGAATACTCAGCTTCACCTATAAAGACGTAATCAAATCCTAAACTCTCAATACAACCAATAGGATCGCCGGATGCATGCGGCCCTCCGACTATAGTTATACAATTGCTTTTCTTAGCTAAACTAACAGATCCTATTATAAATGATAAATAATTCTCATCTACTAAACTTGTTGATAAAATACTATATGCAACTATGCATCTACCACGATATCTCCTAGCAACATATCTTATTGTATTCAGGAAAGCTGTTTGATCTTCAACAAGATAAACATCGAGACCCTCTATTAGATCAATAGATGCAACTAAAGCATTAATACTATACCTAAGTCTTTTATCATAATAAAAAACAATAGCTACACTTCCCACATATAAAACCTCATTAAAGCCTTTATTGAACCAAAAAACTTATCCATATTCATAAATATTTAATAAGACCTAGAAAAATCTGAAAAATTCGAGTGTGATGAAGCATGGGTAACATAAATCTTACACCGGATGAGATAGAGTATTTCAATAGAAAGGTTCGTTTAAGAATTCTACACGAAGACGATGATATAGTTTTGATGACTGCACCTAACGAAGAACAGTTAATGGATATTATTAAAGAGCTTATAAGTGAGAAACCAATGAATCTTAGAGAAATACACTTGATATTATCTGGTATAGCAAGTGAAGATAAGATTAGAAGAGCTTTAATATCATTAGTTGAAAGGGGATTAGCTGTTCTAGGTAGTGATGGTAGATATTCAGCTATACTTGAGTAGTTTTTCTCAAGATATCGAGAACATGCAGTAGTGCTTCATAGAAATTCCTCGCTAACCTTTTAACACCGATTCTCTTGAGAAGTATTATCCTCTCCGGAATACTAGTTAAACCAATAAAGTTTACACCTACTTCCAAACTACTGTAGTAGTCGAGTTTATAATCGCCTATATAAACCGTATCACTAGCATTTATCTTGTATTTTTTAATGATATACTTCAATAACCATGATTTATCAAAAAGAACCTTTTCAACCCCACCCAATATTTCTTGATCAAAAAATGTATATACTCCACTAATATACTCAAGTATACCATGTCTCCTAAGCTCTTCATAAATATATTTTGGATGACAACCTCTACCAGATACTATGATCTTTTTTAAACCAAGAATATCTGTATAATAGAGAAAATAATGTACCCCCTCATTAAGTCTAGAAAACCTAGACCTGCATATTTCTTTTCTCATATACTTCCATAGCTTCTCCTGATCAATATTATCCGGTATTATATTTATTAATTGATCATTAACAAATGCCTTATAGAATTCATGGAAAGAAATAGTTTTACCTACATATTTATGATAAGCTTCATTAAAAGATAAATAAAAATCACATATGTTATCCATAAGTGTTAAGTCATAATCTAAAATGATTATCTTTAAAGACACTATATACACCATATGACTAGCTTCAGTTTTCGGGAGAGACCGCATCATTTACGGTAATCGGCAAATTCATCATCAACTAATAATAAAAATTAGATGTATGGGTATTTAATAATGATGGGTAATATGATTCATTGTCGATATAACAACAAGCTAACTTGTACCGGGAGGAGAACCAAGAGAATAAAGAGAAGGATATATGAAGTAGAGGTTTTTCATGAAAAAGAATACTTTCTATTCGCTACAAAACCTAATGTTAGGACCATATGTTCTGGGGTAGAATACCAGGATTTTATCTGGGGTTCTAAAAGGTATACTCTATGGGTTTTACCAAGAGGTAAGGTTAAGTGTTTATTTTTAGATAATGTATACTATATACCTATCCGCAAAGATATCATAATTGTTTCAACAAGAGATCATATAACGTATACTAGAGAAATTAATGATATAGTAGGTTATTGGGAGTACTTGAGACCCCTAATCCCATATAATCCCAACATCTTATTCTTACTAGATAGCGAAACTCTTGATGAAAAGATAAATTACAATAATATTTCAATTCTAGATAGTGAAGCACTGCTTGAGATCATTAGAGAGAGACTCCTAGAGATCACGGGTGAACAGAGACTAGCAAATATACTATTAGAGTTAATCATGAAAAAGATGTTCTCGCCACAAACAATATCTAAACTTATATATGAGAGAAAAATTAGGTTGAATGGTGATAAGATTATATTAGATGATATAGAGTTTCTAGGGAGAGGATAGTCGATGAAATACGTTGATATGCATTGTCATTGCCATGAATTACCACATGATCGTATAAGAGAGTTCCTATCGGATAATATTATTTTAGTTTGTGTATCGGATAATGTACCAAGTAGTTACGATACACTCGAATTAAGTAGAGAGTTTAGAGAAATTATTCCATGTATAGGTATTCATCCCTGGGAGGTACATAATTATAGTGAGAAGGATCTAGAGAATTTAATAGAGAAGGGTATAGAGAATAATATTGAGTGTTTAGGTGAAGTTGGTTTAGATAAACTCTTCTATGCTAGAACATACGATCATCAAATGAAATTATTTAAAATAGTTATTAAATATGCTAAAGAGTATGATCTAGTATTAAATCTACATACTGCTGGTACTTGGAAGGAGGTATATGAATTACTTATTAAAAATGATATTAGCAGAGCGTATTTCCATTGGTACACGGGATCTCTCAATCTATTAAACGACATCATTAGTAGTGGATATTATATAGGATTAAACCCCGCCTGGAAAATCCAGGATAAACATAGGAGGGTGCTTGAGAAAACCCCGCTTGATTATATTTTAACGGAGAGTGATTCTCCCTATAAATATAGAGGCTTAGAATTATCTCCTTCTATGATACGCGAAACAATAGAGTTTCTAGCAGAGAAACACGGGTTAAGTGTAAATGATGTAGTATGGAAAATATGGTTTAACTTTAAAAGACTATTTGGGTTCTAGCTCTCAACTACTGCTTCACGTACAGCTTTCACCGATCCTTTAATTGCCTCCTCATAAATAATAACTATTACTATCCTATTATATCGTTTAAATATTGTTACCTCATAGCTATCTAGTTTTATAGTCATGTTCTTGGGGATGCTATATCCTAGTTCTTTAGTGATTACTTTTACAGTTCTATATATGTCATAGCTTAACGATACAGCCTCTTTTAATAGTGAGTAAGGCATTGTTGTAGGTACACTATAGTCTATGATCCGTCCATTCTCATCTATTACGACAACTCCAAAGTTTTCAGCCAAAATACTACACCCTATTGATACAAATATTATTCATTCATTGGATTGTAGAATTTCTGGTTTTAAGGGGGTAAGAAGAGTAATTATACGATATATTCTTTACTCATAGACATGTAGATAATCGAGTATTACTAATATAGAAAAAGTTGGGATTGTAGAAGTTATACCTGTTCTACATATTCTACCAGATCCTTTAATATAATTAGTTTTTCTTTAATATTCTTCAATATATTTTCTTTTTCTTCAAGTTGTTTCTTTAAATCACTGTTTTCTTGTCTGAGCAACTCCACTTCTTTCTTCAGTGTATTAATCTTTTCTTCATACTCTCTCTTTATTTCATCAATTCTCTTTTTCAAATCTTCTTTTTCAACCATCTCTTCACTAACCTTAACGAATGGAACAACAACTTTTAACTCCCTATTCTTAAGTTTTTCATAAGTTTCTCGAACAAGCTGACCTGCTTTTGTTTTTCCAGTTAAATGCGCTCTTATACTAGTTTCACTTCTACCAACCTCCTCGGCAATCTGTGATATGGTATATCCAGCTTTCTCTCTAGCAAATAAATCAATAGTTATCTCTTCAGATATTTTTTTCTCCTCCTCACTCAAGATCATGGTTTCTCCACTCCTCAAACACTCTATTGTATTCTATACCACTATATAATAATATTATAAAGAGTAGTATATAAATTACTTCATAGAGATCTTTGCTGAAATTAATTTATATTATGCTATTTAAGATTAGAGTGTATATTAGATTTAGGTAGTGATGAGCAGATGGTTAAGTGTAAATATTTTAATGATGGATTCTGCTTTAGCCCGGTAACCTATAAAACATTTGGCGAGCCAAGTAAAGAACCAGTCGACCCCAAGTATTGTTTAACCGAACGCTACACGGAGTGTAGATATTATTCTGAAGAACATGGAGAAAAATATGAGTTTTACAAATATATAGGTATAGATATCTCTAAAGATTATTATCTATCAATTCATCTAGTATCATGCGAGAATATTAGTCAATGTCCCTTCTATAAAATCATACCAGTAGATGAAGAGAGAGGAGTATGTGTAGCTTATTGTGAGATATTTGATAGATATATTGTGAGATCAGCTGTTAAGAGATGTATTGAAAACTGGAGAGAATGCCCTATATACAAGTTTGGTCAAGAACTAACTGGTTAGAGGATCATTTGTTTTCATCGGATCATTTATATGGGGGTTAATACCCATACTATCCGCTGTTATCAAGAATAGATCTATTAAAGTCTTAAGTGATGGTTTTTCCTCAAAAGCTATAGGATCCAGTCCATTGATCACTATGTATGGGTAATCTATGTCATTAGCAAGTATTCTCTTATAACTTATATTTAACCCATATTTAGAGCTAACTATCTCTATCGCATATTCAACAATCTCCCTGATCATTTCAGAGTATCCATCATTACTATATACTAACACTATGTATAGGTCTTTATGCATATCATTTATCCCCCACAACCTACCTAACTAAAGTATTTTAAGTAGATTTTGTTTTAAATGGAAAGATAATAGTAAATATTGATCTTGTCGATGATATTTTTAACATGGATTACTGAACTAATTAGCTAACTAGTTTAATATCCGATAGACACCTATCTATTCCACGAATATTCAGCTTAATATCTCCATGAGAGGTTTCTAGTGAGACACCTTCGCGCGATACACAGAGAACTATATCTAAAGATCCGTTTTTACTACTCAGTTTTAATGCTAAGAATCTACCCATACCCCTACTATAGACTAGAGGAGATAATTCTGTGTAAAGTTTCCTTGCTAATCTCAATGACTTGCTATATTTCGATAGATCTATTTCACCATCGATCTTAGCGATGAAGACGATTGTTTCACCATATTTCGGGTTAGACAATATTCTCTGTAGGAGCCTAACTATATCTGGGACGCTATCTATTAAGACCAGTGTTCTTGGTCTTTGAATACATATGATCATTTCAACCGGTTTTTCCCGTAGCTCATAAAAATATATCTTCACATAATATTCTCCACTACCATAATTATCAAATATATTTTTGAAAACAATTGGAAAACCGACAATCCTCCTTGTAATAACAATATATCTCCAATCTAAAACACTCTTTTTCTTAATTTCCTCAATTTTTTCTCTACCTATTAGCTCATCAATTAATACAATATTGAATCCACTAAAATTCGCGTAAAATACGTTAACCATTTATATCAACTCATAGTTAATTAGTTAAGATTGGAAACCAACTATCTAAACCCAAATAATATATTCGAATCAATATTATTGTATCATCACGTTAAAAATATGGTTTGTACTATCAGTTATTATTTTATCAATTCTCTTATAACTTTAGTTTTAAGTAATATTATGAACCCTAGTATCACCACAGAATAGTACATTAATGTCCTAGAGATCAAAACTATTGATGGAGCAAGTGAAATTGACAAACCATATTCTACCACCCCCGCACCACCCGGGATTGGTAGTGATCCTAAAGTTGATGAATAGAAGTAAGATGTAAATGCTGCTAGGAATAATTCACACTCACAGCTTTGTTTTACTGATAACCCGATAACCGATATTGCTAATACATTTATGAGATGAATCAGAAAAGTTAGAGATATAATAACTATTTTCTCGGTTATACAGGTTTTTCTTGAAATCGTATTAAATGCTAAACCGAAGTTAAAGTATCCCTCACTTATTTTCTTAATCCTTGATATGATTGTTTTCTCTATGAACTCTAGAATTTTACCTATTATTGGATTAGCTTTATCGGGTTTAATGATATTATTTAAGATATAATATATTATTATCCATGAACACAGATTAGTCAATCCAACAATTATTACTGGTATTGTTAACGGGTATTTATAGATCGAGAAACCTATCGCTAATACGTTAATGATGATTATATCATAGAAAACCTCATATATTGTCAACGCAAAAAATTTAGAGAATGGTTCATTTGATTTTAAGCTTAAATAGTAGGCTCTAGCTGGTTCTCCACCAATAGCTGAAGGTGTTAAATAAGCCATTAACCCGCCAAGTATTCTAGCATTAAAGTATTCCTTAATACTTAGCAGTTTATCCTTATTATTAACTAGACTATGAAGATACATCAGCCTAACAGCAGATACGAACCATGAGAAAAAATAGATAAGAAGAGCTACTAGTAGATATAGGGGTTTAACGTAAAATAATACCTCGTATGCACCAGTAAATAGCGAATACAATACAACTATTGCGGTTACAAATAATATTGTTAAAATCACTAACCTCTTAGAAACTCTACTTGTACTACCAGAAACTTCCATCTAAACACCGTATATTCTTCTAGAAGACTAATTACATTATATCCTCTATGAATAACTATTATCATTCAAAAATATTTATTAACTACAATACTCTATAGTGTCTCAGAGTATTCTCCGAAAATAAATGATTGTTTCGGAAAAGTGGTGAAGAGGTATGGGTTTTTAGCTATAGTGAAGAAAAGCTTGAGGAATTAAAAATTGATAAAGCTAAGCTTCGCGAAATAATTAAGATGTTAAAGAAATGGAAAGCACCTGCAACGGTATTATTGAGTCTCTATATTCCACCTGGTAGACCAGTTAGTGATGTATTGAATCTATTGAGACAAGAACTAGCTATAACTGATAATATCAAGTTGAAAAAGACCAGAACAACCGTTCAGAGAGCATTAACTGCCGCTATTGATAGATTATCTAAAGTCCCTAAAATCCCTGATAATGGACTTGTTATTTTTTGTGGCGAAGACATGGATACTGGAGAATTTATTTGCTTAATGTTTGTTCCACCAGAGAAAGTCCCCGTATACTATTATAGGACCGATAAGTATTTTCATACAGAGTTTCTCGAAGAAATGGTTAGTGAAACTAATCTTATCGGCTTGATCATTGTTGAGAGAGATGCTGCTACCATTGGTTTATTGAAGGGCAATAGACTAGTTGTTGTCGAGGAGTTAGAAGGCTATGTTCCCGGTAAACATCATCGTGGTGGTCAGAGCCAACGTAGATTTGATCGTATAATTGAGCAGCTTGTCAATGAATTCTATAAACGTGTGGGTGAACATGCTAATCGAGCTTTTCTACCATTACTTGAACAAGGTAAGCTTAAAGCAATACTTGTCGGTGGACCTGCTTATAGTAAACAAGATTTCCTAGAAGGTGAATACCTAGATTATAGATTGAGGAAGATCGTTCTACCGAAACTAGTTGATGTAGCTTATCAGGGTGAAGCTGGTCTTCGTGAAATGGTTATGAAGGCATCTGATGTATTAAAGGGGCAAGAATATGTTGATGCACTTAAAGCTCTTGAGGAGTTTAAGCTTCATCTTGCACGTGATGATGGAATGATTGTTTATGGTGAAAATGAGGTTAAACAATTGCTTCAAATAGGAGCTATAAAGACTCTACTGATAAGTGAGGACCGTAAAGATGTAGAACATTGGCTTGATCTAGCTAAGAAGTATGGAGCAAAACCTATAGTGCTCAGTAATGAGATCCCTGAAAATGAATGGTTTATGAAAACATTTAATGGGTTAGCAGGTATATTAAGATATAGGATAAACTATTAGTTAAAGAGATTTTAACCTCCTATCACAAATATGTATATTGAGAGCATCTTCTCAATCTATACATGTTTCATGGGGTTAACCATGGATATGGATAGGAAATATCTTCTCATAAGATTAATTGTTAATGCAGGTCTCGAAGAAGATTTTATGACTTGGCTTAAGGACCGCGGCTACGAGGATCTATACGGTAGACTAGATAATATCCCTCTGGATATAATTGAAGAATACGTTAATTCACGGAAACTTCTAGATACTAGCGATGATTATGAATTAATTAAAGAGATCAATAGTATCGATTATGATGATGAACACGGTAAGGGATATATTAGAGCTAAAAAGAATCATTATTCTAACAAACGTGTTTCAATTTAAACAGTTCTCCCCCAAACCACTAACTATTCTTTCCTTTCTCTATACATCAACTATATACCCTCAAGAAAGAATACACGATGAAATGAGGAGGAGATGAGCCGGGAGTGACCCGTCCTACGCTCATACTCCCCCGGCGACACGGGGGTGTTGCGTAGGCTCCGGGGCACTCAAATAAACATATTGCTTTTTATTCCTTATCAATTTATCTCTTCCTACAGAAACTATTTATAAGAACAAGAGGAACATATAGTAAGTATATTATATGTAATGGTTTAGATCATGCAGAAGCTTATGATATCGCCCACGATGCCGTCTTGGCATGTCTATCGGTATTTGGGTGTAAATCTATGTTCTATACTGGATCACAAAAAACTTAAAAATTAGAGAGTATAATATATTTTATTAGGAGTTCATACCTAACTTGGGTGAAATTATGAAAGCAGTTGACCCAGTTATTGCAACTTTAATCTTGATCGCTATCGCAGTAATTGCTGGTGTATTCGTACTTAGACAATTCTTAACCATGGCAAACATAAGCAGTGGCCAGAGATTCCTACAGGTACAAGACCTAGTGTTCGTTAGAACACTTTCAGTTGATGGTACAAAAATGAATATTTCAATGACATATAGCGTTAAGAACACTGGTGATAGACAAATTACACTTAAAGAGATACGTGTCCCAGATGCAAACTTCACTATGACAGACCTAGATATCCTACTAAGACCTGGTGAGACCTATCAAGGATCACTACAAATAATGACTAATGCAGACTATGATGTAACTTGGGAAAAGGGAACAGAGCATACAGCAATCTTCGTATACCAAGTTGCTGGAACACCTAATGTTGAAAGCGTAAGCCAGAAGGGAACAGTTCAGTAAAATATAATGGTTCAGTAAAATACTTTAAATAATCCCTACTAAGTTTTTTTATCTCTTGAAAAATTTTATTTCAACAACCATCTTCCCCATCTTTTCTCAAGGTTTAAACAATAGAGTATATTATACTTCTTAATCTCTAGACAAAACTATCTGGTAAACACTTTTCTTTATATATTTATTTATCTATATATATTTTCACAAATATATTTAATAATATATTTGATATATACATGTATATAGGTTGATATACTCATAGAGGGATACTTGTTGGAGAAGAGAAAGATACAAAAAACTGGTTCATCATCATATATTGTAACATTACCAAAGGAATGGATAGATTCTATGGGTTTAAAATCGGGTGATTATGTTTATATATATGAATATGAAGGTAGATTAATAATAACCTCTTCAAAAGCTGAAACAAAGTATTTACAAGGGGAGATCAAGGTACTTAAACCAGTTGATAATAGTCAGATCTTCAGAGTTCTCGTAGGGATGTATTTGTCTGGATACAATAATATAACCATCACATTTGATTCTTCAATACCAGGGTTAGCTAAGAGGATAAATGAATTAAAGAATTACGCTAGACTAAAACTTGCTGGTGTAGAGGTTGTTGATGAAACCTATAATAGTATATCGCTGAAGATCCTGTTAAACTTCAAAGAATTACCATTAATTCATGCATTGAGAAGATTACATTTAATAGTAGGTAATATGTTGAGAGATTCACTAGAAGCATTTTATAATAATGATAAAGAATTAGCTGCAACTGTTTTACAAAGAGATGATGAAGCTGATCGTTTCCACTTCATGATCATCCGACAACTAGCTCAGGCTCTCCTAGACATAAGGATTATGCATGAACTAGGAATATCTAATCCAGTAGAAGCTTTGAACTATAGAATAGTAGCACGTAATCTTGAGAGAATAGCTGATCATGCAGTCAACATAGCTAAACGTACGTTTTATAGAGAAGAGGAATGTATATTATGTAGAGAAACATACGAAATTGGGGAAAGAATATATAGGTTGTTCAATAAAGCAATGGACGGCTTCTATAAATTAAGTCGCCAAATCTCTGAAGAAGTTATAGAAGAAGCAGAGGAAGTAATAAATATTATAGAGGATACATTGAAAAATAAGATCTTAGCCGGAACTATTAGTAGTAATGAAAAAATATTATTGACTATGATATTTGATAGTTTACGTAGAATAACCCGTTATAGTAATGGTATCGCTGAATCAACACTTAACATTAAAGCTATTAAATCCTCAATCAATGAAATAAAGTAAAGTAAATAAGCTAAACAACGAATGTGGCTGAAAGTTATTTAGTATCAGATACTACCTATCACCATAGCATCTGAAACATTTAGGAACCCGGAGGTTAAAATATTAATGACCATAAATGTTTCAGTAAAACCATTAATGCTTCTAATACTAACTCTTACAGTATACTTGATTGTTTTCTACCCGATCATAATCTTATGGTACAACTACATGATCATGGAACTTTACAACTATCTGATGATAACTCCAATAGTGTTACTAATAATTTACATTTCAGTAATTAAGAAGACAAGTTTTATACCGAATATAAAGCAGTACACTATATTTACTCTATTGTATTCTACTGGGTTTACACTTATATTTCTATCAACTATTGAACAAAACTATGCTGATCAACTCGCTATAATGGGTATGGTTTTAATAATTCACTCGATAATAATATTCTTCAGTAATAAAAACTATGTTAAAAAAGCATTATTAATAACCCCAGCTATTCTAGTATTAACACCACTACCCTCAGGTTTTGTATTTAATTTCTCAGCATATTTAACGAGAGTGCTTTTAACGCTTTCAATTCCTCTTGCTAGGTTTTTAGGGACAAACTTAAATGTTACAGAAACTTCTGGCCTTGTAGTAGTAAATGTTCTCCATGGAGATAAGTATGTACCATTTAATATAGCTCCCGTATGTAGTGGTGTAATTGGTTTATTTAGCGTATTAGCTACAACACCATTAGTAGTATATGCTAGTTTAACTGGAACGAAGAGTTTAATTAGAAGAATACTTAGTGGAGTGATAGGTGTTTCTTTATTAGCTGTATTTATGTTTTTAGCTAATGTGATTAGATTGACTGCTGTTTTCTATTTTACAAGTCTTTATGGATTAGAGGTGGGTTATGGAATATTTCATTATACCCCTGAAATAGTTTTAATAATCCCTATAGTATTACTTGTTGTGAAAGTCATAGAGAAAATTTCTGGAAATATAAACATCTTTACATATAAACGAGAGAAAAATCAAGAAAACAATAATGATTCTAAACCAAAATATCTAGCATTAATACCATTAATACTAATATTACCTATATCAATACCGATTTTAAAAACAACATACTCAACCCCCCCAATAATATTCACCAATACCTACAACGGCCCAATCATGATCTTTAATCTAACTTCTGGTGAAAAAGAATATTATATACCAAATAATTTCTTAAACACGAATATTGAATATTATGGTAGGGTTCCATCTTTTGAAAAAGAGTTGAGTCCTACGACTAGAGTTCATATTTATCGAGGCATCTTGAAAGGATATAAAATACTGGATGTATATTTAGAATATTCACAACAACCCTCCGGGATCCATATATGGGAGCTTTGTTTATGGTGGCAGAACATCTCAATATATTCGGTGGAAACCGAAGTATTCGAACTCCCATATGAGAAGTATAAGTTTGTTGTACGTAAAATAAGGTATGGAACTGAATTATTTGATGGTTTCCTGATCTATTGGCGCGATAAAGTATATACTAACCATGGAATCGAATACTATAGAGTAACTGTTATGTTAAACACTGATAGAGGAAAGATAACCGATAAAGACATAGAGTTTGTAAGAAAATTTACCTACCAAATATGGATAAGAGGTGCTGAAGCGAGTTATGGTAGATATGCGAAAGTATCTGGTTTTACGCTTGAGTATCTAGTGGTAACTTATGGAACGATCATTGCTGTATCAATAATATTTTTTATCATAGGAGAAGAGAAACATGGTAAGTTAGGAAGGTTTTTAAGAAAAATTATGGAGATAAAACAAAGAGATAAAAAATAACATTGTATGGAATTTAAACACTCCTTAATCCTTTACTGTACAATAGCCTTATAGGTAACTACTTGTTCGTTCTTTGAACCTAAGACAACGTATTTAACAACGATCTCGTGTTCTGTACCCTTCTCCCAAGTTGCTGTATAAGGTATCTTTGTCTCACCAGTAGCTGGGTTTAACACTACTGGATAGGAGCCTGTGAAGACATCACCAGGGTTAACGTTTACTGGTGTGAAACCAGATAATGGAAGGCCACCTACTGTTATGTTAGTTATTGTTACTACACGATCACCAGTATTCTTAATACTAATCTGCAATGTAACAGATAACCAGTCTACATAATAGGTCAAGTTGATCTTCTGGTGTTTTACAGTCTGTAATAATACAGCATCCTGTATTTGTAAGAACTGTTGTGTAGCGGTTGTTGTTGATAGGAGTATGAAGTTTCGTAATACGAAGACTCCAGCGATTACTGCAATAGCGATCAAAATTAAGGTTGCGATAACTGGGCTAATAGCCTTCATGACCTATCCACCTAATACTTATAGATTACGTAGCATCTATATATATTTTATAGAAGGGTCTAAAATATTAGTTTTTCCCTTCCATCCCTTATGGAGAGATATTATCCACGATGAGGTAATCGAGTATTTCAATTCTAGATATATGTTTTAGAGGGAATAAGATTAGAGAAACCAAGCTCTTTTATCGCTCCAACCAAATCTATCCATAAAGCTATAGAATCTCTATATCTCGTATCTTCACTGAGAATCAACATTTTCTTAACAATACTTGTTAGTTGTTCTGGTAGCTTCTTATCTAGTTCCTCGAAAGCATCATGGTCTACTTCATTTATTATAGATATAATTGAGTCTATGAATTTCTGATCAACCTTCTTTTTACTCTTAAACTCACGAAATATACTCTCTATTTTCCTAGAATAACTTGTTAAATCAGGGTTTTCAACGAGATAAGCTTTTAGAGGAACAGTTAAACCGTATAGGTCTTTTAATGCTATTAGATTGAATAATGTTCTACCACGCAGCTTCTTCCTTGTAACTGCATAATATAGTGTAGCTCCAAGACTATATACGTCATAAGAGTAGGTTGCTCTTCCTTTAATAAGAGATAATGGGTCAGCGTATTCTGGTGTAGACTTCTTTAATTCGATAAATGAATCGAATATATGTGGCGAACCAACGAAATCCCCGATCAAGGGTGCATAACCATAGGGTTCACTCTCGTCATCCAATAATAGAACGTTTTGAGGTTTTATATCCATGTGGATAAAATGTGATGCGTGAATAATAGCTAGTGCTCCAGCTAATCTAATAGCTATAAAACATAGTTCTCTATGATTCAATTGTTTACTCCTAATCCTCTGATCTAAATCTCCAAGATCAGCGTAATCCTCGAGAATTAATGGTGGGGTTTCATAGTATTCTTCACGTGTAAAAGTATTCCTTAATACGATGATGGCTTTAGGTCTAAGAATATATTTTCTATAATGGATCAATTGATCAGCATAAACTTCATCGTATCCATGCGATACTATACCCTTCTTAAGATTATCTCTCGTTATAAGGGATACTTCAAGACTATTCATAACACCCTTTAATACCTCTGCTAATGTTGACGGTTCACTATTTACAGCTAATGGTTTGCCATCAATTGTCTTCTCTCTAGGAATCTTAACAGCATATCTACGATTAAATTTGTCTCTACCCCTAAGTACATGCATATACGCGCCTTTATCACTAATGATATCTTCAATGAATATATCGTAGAGATACTTGTTTAACCAGATATGTGGTGGATTAGCACCTTTAACTTCATGTATAGCCTTCTCCGCATGATCCTTGATCTTATCAGGGAGTTGTATTAGTGGTATTAAACCTAGACTACACCTAATAATCGGGTTCTCTACATATATGTTCCTATAGATTGAGTCATAAGCCAGTGAACCATGTAATTCAACGTTTTCTCTGAAATCTTCGTATATAAGTGACAATAATATTCCACCAATAAGTAATCCTCTTATACTCCATTGATTATTCTCTGATCTAATATTCATGTATACCATATTTTTCTCTTTTAACGCTTCAATAGATTTTTTCTTTATTTCTCTCAGACAATTTATTAATCGATCCTTTTTATTAATCACTATAATTGTCTGATTTAAAAGGATCCTAGATAAAGTTACTGGATCACTAAACTCTCTACTAGCATCATCGATTAATGAGTATTGTTTGAATTCTTTCAATACGTATCCCCATTATATAGGGAAAACTAAGCAGTTATATTGGCTACGAGTATTGTCAAACCAACTACAATCTCCATATTATCCTCTAGCTTATATGGACCCCTACCCTTTATGTCTTCATTATTAACTATTGTACCATTAGTACTATCTAGATCCTCTATATACCATTCATTATCTTTAAAGAATATACGTGCATGTCTACGTGATACATAGGGATCAGGTATTACTATATCATTAGTTGGGTAACGTCCCAGTATGTATTCGCCGGGTTCAAGTGTCCACTCAGTCTGTGGCATAAAGAAATTGCTCTTCTTCACTTTCAATATCAGCTTCTTAGTTACAGTCTGTTCATTTGAAGATTCTTTAACCTCTTTTTCCTCTTCCACACGTTTTTCTTCACTCATTTTTCTTCACCCTTCTCTCTCGATTCACTTATTTTACCAGATATGATCCTAGATATGATTGAAGCTAATTCTTTAGATAAATCTGGAGTTAAACCTTCTTTCTCAACTCTCTCCTTTATACTCATGGTTTTAGATGTTAGTTCACGACTACCTACACGCATAGTCATTTCAACCAATTCATTTAATTCACTCAATACCTCTCTACCCCTACCTCTCTCCAATAATTCTTCAATACGAGAAGCAGTCTTAATTACTTGTGCTTTCGCTAAAACCTCCTCGCTTAAAGATACTTTCTCGACAGCAGTTAATGGTTTTACTTCCAACCTTATAGGTATAGGTGTAGTGAACTCTACAGCACTAGTTTCCGGGTTAACATATGATACTTGAACTTCACCAACATCAATCGATCCCTTAGTCATAGCTGGAACTTCTAGGTCGCCAACAAGATCTATTGATTCACGATAATGGATATCACCAACATTAACCTCTATACCTCCTGGTACGTTAACAAACCTCTTATTATACACTATAGCTCTAAACTCCGGCCTCAACCTAATAGATACAACTACATTCCTAGCACTAACCTCTCTAGCTGTAACCGTATATTCATACATGATCTTCTCTAAAGCACCAGGTTTAGCAACATGTTCAAATAATCCATTAAGTGTAGAAGCTATCTTCAACAATAGCTTCTCATTATAATCACTACCTACACCAATAATTAGAGGAGATATTTCCTTCTTACTAAGTTTTGAAGCCATCTTCAATATTTTCTCTGGTTTCTTCGGTCCCACCGTTGGCTGCCCATCAGTCAGTAATACGAGATTAACTACTGGTGACCCCATATTCTTGTAGATACTCTCGATCTCCTCATTTATCCTCTTAAGCGTTTCATATAGATTGGTTCCACTACCCAGTTTAAGCGATACAATTGCATCCTCGATCTCCTTCTTATTAGTTAATGGAGTTGGTTCTAATACTTTATGAAATTTACCATCAAAACCATATACACCAACATAATCCTTATCTCTTAATAGATCAAGTATTTTCAGTGCAGCTTGTTTTGCACGAAATATTTTTTCACCATCCATCGATAAACTAGTATCTATTACGAGTAAGTAGACCATTGGTGGAGAAGCACTATATACTCCACAAATAGTTATTATAAAAGGAATAGTTTCACTACGCTCTTCTAGTACAATGTCTTTAGCTAATTTAAAATTAACAGTAATATATTCGGTCAAAGTATAAAACACCAAGTTACTCTATCTTATGTATATAGTGATGTATAATAGTATATTAAATAATTGTGTTTCTAATATACATTAAAGTGATCAAGATGAATATAGACACTGAATTACTAGGTATTGCGAGAAAAGTAGTTGGTGAAACAGCTGGTTTCCTTAGAGATGCCTTCTATGATGAAGATCTAGAACAAATAGTAGGATATGGTGCTGGAGGGGACACTACTAGAAAAATAGATTTGTTAGCTGAAAAATACATCATAGATCTATTAAAAAATACCGGACTAGACTTAATGATAATTAGTGAAGAGAGGGGAGAAGTTAAACTATCGGATAAACCTAGATACATAGCAGTAATTGATCCCCTAGACGGGAGCCTCAACTATGTTTCAAAAATACCGTTAGCAGCTGTTTCACTAGTATTTTATAGTGTAGAAAAACCCTTTCTAACAAAAGCACTAGCTGGCTCCATAGCCAATGTTTTTCTAAAAGAACAATATTCATTCGATCAAAAACACGTATATCTAAACGGGGCAATTGTGAATCCCAGAGAGAGAAGATTCAATGGTTTAATATCGATATACACTGAAAACCCATATTTTATTCAGAAAATACGCTATATTGTAGAGAAATACTTTAATTCAAAAGTTAAATTTAGAACATTAGGTTCAGCTTCAATAGAAGCGATATATGCTTGTATCAATAGAATTGATCTCTTCATACATAATACTGGTAAATTAAGGAATTTCGATGTAGCAGGTAGTATCGAGATAGCTTATAGATTAAGTGTTGATGCATTAAAACTTGATGAGACTCCATTAAATAATATCCGTGTGGATAAGATTACGATGATCCCTTCACTCGGAATAGGGTTACATCTTAGAGAGTTAATTAAAAAACTTAAGAATTCAAGTTAAAACCCTACTAATATTCCGTGTTAATACCTCTACACCATCCTTCCTAACCAGTACATCCTCCTCGATTCTAACTCCATATCTACCAGCAACATAGATGCCCGGCTCTATAGTAAACACCATGCCAGGCTCAAGTATAGTTTCGGAATTCATTCTAATATATGGTTTTTCATGGACAACTACACCAAAACCATGTCCTAACCCGTGTATGAATTTTTCACCAAAACCATATTTCTCAACAATTCTTCTAGCTTTCATATCAACCTCACTTGCCTTCACACCAGGTTGTACATGATCTATAGCTTCATCAATAGCTTCCTCTAGTATTTCCAGAGCTCTCTTTTCTTCACTACTAATACTCCTCCATATAATCATCCTAGTTATATCACTACATCTACCCATATACTTCACCCCAACATCTACTAATACAAGGTTTTTATCTCCAAGCTTATTCGTTGAAGGCAGGTTGTGTGGGTAACTATTACTTGGTTTAAATAATATTAATGGGGGAAAAGCATATTCTTCAACTCCTTCACGCCTAACATTATACTCAAATACACCAGCTAGTTGGGTTTCAGTTATTTCTTCTGTTAAGTTATCCGTGATCCTATAGATCCCATTACCAGTTATCTCGATAGCTTTCTTGATACTATTGATCTCCCACTCATCCTTGATCATCCTAAACCTATCTATATCTTCCGACACATTAACAATTCTCTCCCCACCAATCTTTACCACAGTACTTAACAGGGGCGATGAATGAGAAATATCAACTCCAACCTTCTCGTTTTTCTCGAAAACCTCCCTTACTAGATCATTCCAGTTCTTCTCAACGATATTCGTATCACTAGGTTTTATTGTCCTAGAAACACCGAATACTTCAACATTCTTGCCTACAAGAGAGTCTCGGAACCTATAATACTCTAGTATTGGTACATATAGTTTGAATCCTTCATCTCTAGAAGCTCTAAGTATGATCAATGAATCCGCAATAGTTCTTACGTCGAGGAAATAATCGATATTTTCCGGCGAAATAATTAGTATATCTTTTAAATTTCTCTCTTCAAGCAGTTTTTCAAGTTTACGTAAATTATCCATAGAAGTTCTCCTCCAATCTTAAGATTAATATATTGCATAATTTATAAACTATTGATAAACATGGTAAGGCTAAACTAGTAACAGGTTACTCAAAAGGTGAACTATCATGACTACACAACAGTATGTATGTAAAAGAGATGGAAAAACTATGTATTTTATCGAAGAATCAGAGAAACTAAGCAATGGAGAATATAGAGTCGTGTTTGCCTATAAATGTCTAATATGTGGTTATAAAATCAACGTTGAACAAGCAGTGATCGAGAAAAAAAGTAATGGAGGAATAATTGTCAAACGCCGAATTAAAAAATCTCCTTGAAAACCCTCTATACGAAGCATTAATTACTAGTTTGTTTTTCCCACAAAAACTCATGTAACACTTTTAACATAGTAATTTATAGGTTACTCTAACCCCTCCAAAACATATGATACTCATGTAAAATCCAAGTTGAATCATATATTACGATTAAGTAATACTTCTTAAGAGAGTTCAGCATGGATGTAAAGCTACATGTGTTAGTTTCAATGAATGCTTATTCATTGTTTATTCTTTGGTTTTTGTTTTCTAATAATATTCATTTCTTCAGCTATTTTTCTAATCTCTTTTACTCGACCACTATAGATCTCTACTCTATATTTCTCTACATCGATGTATCTGATCACTATTAATGAGGTTCTATGTAGATTACTATCTATTAATTTGTAAATATACTTGGTTACACTCGTCGATGATATGTAGTAGGTATCTATTGGTTTCTTTTTAATCTCTGGTTTACCATCGAGTGATTCAGCTATGAGGGTTTGTCCAACTTTCTTAGAGGTAGCTATCCCCCCTAATCTCCCTTTCACCTTAACCCATGTCTTCCTCGGTAATTCAACGTATATACCATTCAATTCTACAACCACGAAACCTTACTCTATCCTTTATAGTTGTAGGTATAGTATACATAATATATTAGTTATACAAATTAATTTATTAATTACCATAATATATTCTCCAATACATGGGATGACCGAGCAGAGACGAACTGAACCGTGATGTAGGTGGAGCGACTGGGACCGTTTAAAATTGATTGAGCGTGTATAGTCATGGATAGTTATATGGATGTGATTAATGAAGTAAAGGCTATGGTTTGGCCTAAGAAGAGAAAACTTTTTACAGCAGGACCAGTCGCTTGTTTCCCCGAAGTACTGGAGGCTATGAAGATCCAAATGTTTAGCCATAGGTCTCCGGAGTACCGCGAACTCCATAGAGATACTACTAAGCGTTTAGCAGAGTTTCTTGAAGCAAAGAAATCAACTGTTCTCTTGATACCAGCTAGTGGAACTGGTTTTATGGAGGCTAGCGTCCGTAACGCTGTATCCTACGGTGGTAAAGTATTAGTGACTATTATTGGCGCTTTCGGTGAGAGGTATCGTGAGGTTGTTGAGTGGAATGGTAGACACGCTGTTGTTTTAAAAAAGAATCTCGGTGAACCAGTATTGCCGGAGGAGCTAGATGATGCTTTGAAGAAAAACCCTGACGTTGAAGCAGTTACTATAACATATAATGAGACTAGCACTGGTGTATTGAATCCATTAAAGGAATTAGCTAAGGTTGCTAAAGAGAGGGGTAAATTAGTGTTTGTTGATGCTGTATCGGCTATGGGTGCTGCTGATATTAAAGTTGATGATTGGGGCTTAGATCTAGTATTTGCCAGTAGTCAGAAAGCATTTGGTATACCTCCAGGTCTCGCTATGGCTGCTGTTAGTGAAGAGTTTTTTGAGAAAGCTAAGAATGTACCGGAGCGTGGATGGTATTTCGACCTCCTACTCTATAGGAAGTATTTAGAAGAACAATGGTCTACACCATCAACGCCTCCAATACCTCAGATCATTGGTTTAAACGTTATACTTAGGATTATTGAGAAGATGGGTGGTAAGTATAGTTGGTTAAAAATGTATGAAGAAAGAGCGGGGAAGATTAGGAGACACGTTATCGAGTTGAATCTCGAGTTATTCGCTAAACCAGGCTATTATAGTCCAACAATAACTGTTATTAAGTGTCCAGATGGGATAGATAGCACAACTATCTACGATGCTATGCGTAGATATGGGTTTGAAATAGCGAAGGGTTATGGTCCAGTTAAGAAAACTACTTTCAGAATAGGTCATATGGGCTATATAAGTGATGGGGATATAGAAGAATTATTTACTACTCTCAAGAAAGTTTTAGATAAGCTAAAGAGTGGTTAAGAGGTGATTATTTATTGATTAAAGTACTTGTAGCCGCTCCTATCCATGAGAAAGCGGTTGAGTTATTGAGAGAGAAAGGGTTTGAAGTAATTTATCGTGAAGAACCTGATGAAGATGAGCTTGTAAAGCTTATTCGTGATGTTGAAGTATTGATTGTTAGGAGTAAACCAATCGTTACCCGTAGAGTGATCATGGCTGGTGATAAACTGAGGATTATTGCACGTGCTGGTGTCGGTTTAGATAATATCGATCTCGAAGCTGCTAGAGAGAGGAATATTAAGGTGATCAATGCACCGGAAGCAGCTACTAATAGTGTCGCTGAACTAGCTATTGGTTTAATGTTAGCTGTTCTACGTAAAATAGCTTATAGTGATCGGATGATGCGTAGTGGTGAGTGGGTTAAGAAGAAGGCTATGGGTTATGAACTTGGAGGTAAGACTCTAGGTATTGTTGGTATGGGTCGTATAGGACGTACTGTAGCTCGTATTGCTTATCATGGTTTTGGTATGAGGATCATATACTATGATGTTGTTAGGTGTAAACGTGAATTTGAAGAAGAAGTTAAAGCCAAATATGTTGATCTAGAAACATTGTTTAGAGAATCAGATATAGTGACTCTACATGTTCCATTGACCCCCGAGACTAGACATTTAGTTAACGAGGATAAACTTAGACTTATGAAGAAAACAGCTATTCTCATAAATACTTCGCGTGGCGGTGTAGTTGATACTAATGCTTTAGTTAAAGCATTAAGTGAGGGATGGATTGCCGGTGCTGGATTAGATGTTTATGAAGAAGAACCATTACCGCCTAATCATCCATTAACTAGACTCGATAATGTAGTATTAACTCCACATATAGGTGCTAGTACTTATGAAGCACAAGAAAAAGCTGGTATAACTGTTGTTGAGAAGATTATCGAATTTTATAGGTCTCCTAGTTAAATGGTTTTTGTATAATAACACTAATTTATTCTCTACCACTATTGATTTATTAATTGGTTGATGTAGGGTTGAGTAGGGGTAAAGTTATTGTTAAACTACCTAAACTAGATATTCCATATAAGTATGTTAAACCGGTTTTGATCGATGTAGATAAACTCATTCCACATGAAGAGATTGTTGAGGGTAGGCTTAAGGATTTAATGGATCAGATGATACGAGAAGGAGTTGTTGATATGCCTATTGTAGTTGCTCCTATCCCGGGTAGTGATCTATACTTGATCGTTGATGGTCATCATCGTTGGGCTGCTATCAAAGAACTAGGTTATAGATTTGTACCATGTGTTATTATTGATTATTTTAGTAGTGATGTTAAACTTAAGACATGGTATCCAGCGATCATTGGTTCTATAAATGAGTTGTTATCAGAGCTTCGTAGAGCTGTTCTAAAAATTGATGAGTGTAGTTTTAACCCAGGTCCTATAGATGATGATGTATTGAGTAGATATGCTTTCATAATACTTGGTAGAAGAATTTGTTATAGTATATATGGTGGTGTTGAAGAACAAAAGATCGTATCAAAGATCCTATCCGATCTTAACGTTAAAGGATTATTTACACTAGTATATTATGGTGAATTAGAAGAAGCATTAAATGATCTTAGGAATGGAGAGATCGATTATTTATTCATACGTAGATCAGTTACTAAAGAAGAAGTCATGGATATGGCTCGTAAAAAACAAGTATATGCACCAAAAACAACAAGACACATACTCCCCTTCTACCCAGCAAAAACATACACACCACTAGAAAAACTAAAATAAACCTAATACTATTCAATGCTACTATAACAAGAGTGATCTTTATGGAAGTGAGTAATCCTATCACAAAAAAGATTGCTAAGATTAATAATATATTCTATTCAATATTAAACATATTTATAATTACTTATTCAATTGTTATTACTGTACTTGATTTCGACTTTTACACAAAAATATTGTTATTTGTTAATACCGTAATATATATAGCAATCATCCCCTTGTATTTTTTCGAGTGGATTTCAATAGGCAAATTTGATAAGATAAGAAAGGCAAATAACAATGAAAAGATCGAATACGTTTTAAAGGCCATTGGGTTTTACTTACTATTATCAAGCGTATCTTATACAATAGCTATAGCTATATCCGGTTTGCTAAAGGGGTTCTTTCTACTAATTATTTTATCTTTTTCAATAATAGTAATTGCCGTTTCTGAAGTATACCTTTACATACGAATACTTAGTATGAGTAGTATGCTTTTTACTATTGATGTTGCTTATTATATTGCTTTCTTTATACAGATATCAATACATATCGCTATATATTTTATATGTAAAAGAATATGCATGATTCTCTATCTAATATTCATAAATAAATTACGATTTAGTATTTTCCTTAAGTTATATAGCAAACTAGAACAATACTTTTTCTATTATCCCTTATCTACATTAAGGAAAATACTAACATTTGCCGATTTAGACGGATTTTTTGATATATTAACACATAAAAAGTACATACATGTTCTATCGCTACTTTCTGCAACTTATAACATCACTTTACTCTTTTATGTTACCCACGTCATTCCCGATCTTAATTTATTTGGCGTTGAAATTAGGTCATACTATATGTATATCTCATTATCCATGTTCATGTTCGCTGTGGGTTTAGCCACCTTGTACAAACTATCAACTACAATCAGTAATCAAATAATTAAAGATCTTGATGAAAAAATTAATAACCCAGATAATAAACTAAAAGAATAAAATGGCGGGGCACAACAGCGGGGTAGGGCAGCCTGGTAGCCCGCGGGGCTCATAAGACCCCCCGGGTGGCCCGGCCCTACCTTCTCTATCCTTCTCTATTATTCCTTCCTGGAAAAACCACCATAATGGTTTACAACGAATACGACATTTTTTAAACTTGTATTAGTACTATATGGATTAAAATGCACGGTTATAATAAAGACAAAATAGTTAAGATAAATAGAATTAATGATATCGAAAAGATATTATCATCTTTCAATAACAAAAAAGATAATGAAAAAATTCTCCTACGAGGATCAGTTATTCTTAATGAGGAACTTAAGAAAACTATTTCATGGAAAACTATTGGTTTAATTTTATCTGATGGTAACTTTAGTAATTTAATTAAGGGGTACGGTACAATTGCTTTTAGAGGGTTATCGTATGATACCGCAATAGCTATTATCAAGACATTGATCCAAATTGTAAGAAGTATAACATTACGTGCAAAAATCGGTAAAGGGAATAGAATATACTATGATGTTATTGTTCCTTCAACTAGGTGCTTTAAAGATTTAAGGTATAGAATAGTATCTCTTCTGATTAAACTAGATACTACTCCTGATAATGTTCTCTCTAGATTAAAAATGGATGAATTAGCTGCTTTATTGGCTGGTATTATAGACGGAGACGGGTATATTGGGAAACCTTCAACGTATATTTCAATATCGTTCAATATGAATAGTAGAAAAGGAAAGATTATTAACAATATATTGTCATTCCTTGAAAAGAAACAATATATAATCGTCAATAAATACTATCGAGAACCTAAATACGAGGCTACATTTAGATTCTTAAACTTTCGATTTTTACATAAATGTCTTAAATATGTGTATCATAACAAAAGGAGGAAAAGAATGGAAAAATATATGTTAGACTATGCACGTGCCTATATATGTCCATTTTCAATATTCGAGCTAAAGCAAATATTACGTAATACCTCATCAGCATATATAGACTATAGAAAACCGCCACGAAATAGTAAAGTTTTAGTTTTGTATATTCAACGCCATGACTTTGAAAAAATAGCATATATATGGAACAAAGATCATCTTTCATATAAACCAAGACCAATCATTAGTAAAAACAGGGTAATGATAAAAATTACAGAGAAATGTAAGGAAAATCTATTCAAACTTATTAATGAAGCCAATGCTGATATCGAAGATAAAATTATTGAAAAAATTAGAGATTTCCTTGGGATCACAAAGAGAGAAATACGTGATACAAATACAAAAACGAAGATAAATATTTAAGCCAGTTAGAAATCTAGAAAAGAATAGGGCCGGGCCACCCGCCTCGGAGATACACCCCCGTAGTGGGGATCGCTCCCGAGGTCGGTGGTTCAAATCCACCCCCCGCTATTTCCCCGGTCGGTCCGGGGCCCCGCCACTTTTCCTTTTTGTTCAGTGTTGGGTGAAATAATGGATTATAATAATGCTATAAATCTCATGGTTCGAATTTTTACTGTTACTTTTACGGGTGGGGTATTTGTTATTTTACTAGCATACTTGGGGAAGGTTCTAGAAGAGAAAGAAATAAATGCAAAGAGATATTTGGATACGATAGTATCTACTGGAGCAGCGGGTATATCAACAGTTGTTATTAATTTCATTAGTTCTTTGAGTTCTGAACAAAATATTATAACTTTCATAATAATCTATATTGCGACAATTATATTCTTCATTATTAAAAAGTAAAGGTTATTTTAAATAGCATTGGACAAAACATGAAATAATTATAGACCTGTCTCTTTCATAACAGTATAATTGACAATTTGAATCCACAATCTGAAGCTATTTAGGGCTTAGCTAAGAATGTTCCATAACTTTCCCATTGCTTCAGTTTCTACCACTTTCTAACAAAAAATATTGTTTAAGTTGATGTTGTGGTGTTTTTGTATTGTTTTTTTGTTGTTTTTGGTGTGTGTTTGTTGTTTTAGTGGATAATTCTATCTTAGGCACTACTGTGGTTTCCGTTGGAAATGAGGGGTGGTACTGGGGAGTTACTCG
>NJDP01000054.1 GCA_002254665.1 Desulfurococcales archaeon ex4484_58
GGATGGAGAATTAACGATTACTTTGAGAGTATATGATAAAGCAGGGAATATAGGTGAAGTAAATGTTACTGTCACTATAGACAATACTGCTCCGATCATAAATGTTATTGCTCCATATGGATATGTATCTGGTACTGTAACGATTGAGTGGAGTATTATTGAGCCACACTTGAATGAAACAATATTGATCATCAACGGTGAAGAGATCATTGTAACTGGTATGACAAGCTATGAATGGGATACTACGTTATTACTGGATGGAACATATACGTTGACACTAAAAGCAACTGATATGCTTGGACACATAACTATTGTTTCATGGGAAGTAGTAATTGATAATACACCGCCAACCATAGTGTTTATTACGCCATCAAACAATACATTGGTAGCTGATATGGTAGAGATTATGTTTAACTATACGGATAACTATGAGGTAAGCCAAGCACTAATCTATATCGATGGTAATCTATACATGAACGTTACCGGGGCAAATACATTATCACTAGACACTACAACATTAAGTGATGGAGTACATAGTATAGAGTTAATGGTAATGGATAGAGCCGGTAACGTTGGTTCATCAACACTATTGATAAACATAGACAACACTGCACCGATCGTAGAGATACTATATCCAGCAAACAATACCACGTTTATACAGGGAGAAACAATAACTATTAACTGGTCAATCATAGAACCAAACCTATTAAATGCTACACTATACATTGATGAATCAGCTATAAACGTAACAACACTAAACAACTACACACTAGACACTACACAATTAATAATAGGAAGCCATGTAATAAAACTCGTAGTAATAGATAAACTAGGACACATATCAGAGACTATGATAACAATAAACATAGAAGCACCACCAACCACCACGCCAACAACAACTCCAACATCAACACCAACACCTACAACTACTACACCACCATTACCAACTACAAGAACACCCACAACTTCACCAACAACACCAACACCCGGAATACCCGGTACACTAATAGCAACAATAATAATAGTAATAATTATCGCGGTAGCAGCAATATTTTTCTTAAAGAAAAAATAATTTTTTCCTATACATCCTTCTTTTTAAAACCCTAATCTTTAGTAGAGCTTATAGAGTTAGAATAATAATTGGAGATAATAATATTTCTCTATATTGTAATAGTTTTTACCAGGAATTCTCTTATGGAGGTTAGTTTAATGATTAAATTTATTGGGAGGAGAAACGAGATAGATCTTTAAAAAGAGCTTTTAAACCCACAGGTATACCTGCCCGTTCACTATTATTTATGATAGGCCCATCTGGTATAGGGAAAACCACGTTAGCTAAAAAAGTAATTAGTGAATTAAATCTTGAAAGAAACCTTGTAACTATCTACATTGATTTTGGTAAAACTTATAGTAGTTTAAAAGAAGCGTTACTTGATCTAATTAGAGAATTCGAGGATCAAACATTAGGACATAAAAGTGCATTTTCGAAGATCTTGGAAAAACTTGAGAATATGAAGAAGAAAATATCCGAGATAAGCATTGTTCCCGGTGTTTCATTGAGAGTTTCTCAAGAACAAGATCCTCCACTACAGTTTTTCCAAGATTTAATGGAAAGCTTTGTTGATGAACTAATAAGTTCTAACTATAAAGCAGTAGTAGTTATTGATGAGTTCCAGAATTTTCTAAAATTCTTTGATTGGAGTGCTTGGGGATTGGTTAAGTTCTTTATTTCACAACAAGAGAGAGAAAAGGTAATATACAGTTTATATTTGTAACGAGTGATTTTCTTTTTCGTAAAAGAATATTGAGTGATAGAGTACCAGCTGAATATATAGAGACTTTTTATTTAGGTGAGATGACGAGAGAAGAATCTGTTGAGCTTTTGAGAGAGATTATAAAACAAACTAGTATATCGTTGCATGAGGAAAATATTGTAGAGATTATAGGAAAACTTGGAGGATTACCTGTACTGTTGTATAATGTAGTGAATTATAGTGTTAGATATAGGTTAAGTATTAATGAATCACTTAGATACTTGGAGAATAGTGTTTATGAAGAATTGATCCAGAAATTGAGAATGATCTATAAACAAGTGGTTTCGATGAAGAGTATTGATGTGTGGTCGAAGATAAAATCTGTATTGAGGGAAGTTATAGATAAGCCTGTTGATGTTTTAGATATAGATATTGAAACCCTTGATGTAATAGATAAGCTTGTAGAACATAATATTTTACAGTATGGATGTCGAGACTATATAGGTATATATAGGTGGAATAGGGATAGATCGGGTGGAATATGTTATTTAGATATAATTGCTCCAAGTAATCGTTTGTATTGTAAAGCGTTAGAAAATTATCTAAAGAAACATTTAGAAGAACATTAATTTAGAGTAAAGGGGATCCTATAACCTATATAGTTATCCCAGCATAGTGTCTAGGAATAGCATTGTTAAGAAACCTATTATGAATCCTATTGAAGCATATGTTTCATTACCATAACGATAAGTTTCTGGTATGATCTCCCTGATCACAACGTAGATCATTGCACCGCCAGCTAATGCTAAGAGAAACGGTAATAAATAATGTGTAAGAGAAGCTATTAATGCAGCTAAAACAGCCATTAATGTCTCTGAAAAACCACTAAGTATAGTAACTATTAATGCTTTTGAAACCTTTCTCTCACCCATACTTATAGGGAAAGATACAGCAAAACCCTCTGGTACATCCTGTATACCAATAGCTAAAGCTATCACAAACCCTTCTCTAAAACCAATACTAGAAACAACACCAACCGCAAGCCCCTCCGGTAAATTATGGATCAATATAGCTAGTGTCATCAACCAAACCCTACTAAATCTCTCACGCAGCTCAACCGGGCCTTCATAACCCTTCATTAAATGTTCGTGAGGCATGTACTTATTTAATAAAACAATAAGAGCTACACCAACCAGGAAACCAAGAAACGTGACAGTAAAACCAGCATACTCGATAGAGGGGAGCAGTAAACTAGTAAAACTAGCAACCAACATAACACCAGCACTAAAACTAAGCCCAAGATCAAGATATTTCGTAGAAACACGAACACCAACTAAACCAAACAAACCACCCAAAATAGTCAATAAACCCGGAATAAGA
Source organism: Desulfurococcales archaeon ex4484_58 (assembly GCA_002254665.1). GTDB lineage: Archaea > Thermoproteota > Thermoprotei_A > Sulfolobales > Desulfurococcaceae > EX4484-58. The sequence goes on from NJDP01000054.1 coordinate 3,135, forward strand.
CCTAAAACAAAAGCTCTATAAATAAGATCAAACAACACTATACACCACAATAATCAATACTATATAGTAACATTAAGGCTAAGCAAAAATAATATACCCTTAACTAAGCTCTATAAACTGAACAAATACATGATCAAAAATATAGAAATAAATAATAATATTGTTATTGATTCTTTATTTTAATATTAAATATTATCTTAGATGATCTTCTATGATAATAAAAGTATATATTACGAATAAAATACCTAAAAATTATCAAAATCAAAAATCTTATAATCTATAACAACGATAAAAATATATGGTGAGACGAGGATGGGTAAAAGAATACTCATCCCTGTCCTACTATTATCACTATTCATTATTCTCCCTAGTGTATCAGTAATAGTTTATAGCTTGAATTCTATAAATAACACAGATACCCAAGGATCTTCGGCTAGAAGCATTGACTATAATAATCTAGGAACATTAGATCATAGAGGTAGTGATTCTTATTTTGTGACTCAAAATATTATTGATGACAATATGTATAGTGTTGATAAAGAAGATAAGAGAGACTATATAGTAGATACCATTAATAAATATGAACAAAAACCAATATATGAAACCGCATATATTCCCCACTCAGATAATGGTGTTCAAAACATAGTTGAAGATAACAATAAATCCCATACAATACAAGAATTAAAAACAATTAATAATTCCCATGTAAAATTCAATTCCTATACCTACGATACTGGGAGAAGCGGGAAAAACGAGACTCTATTCAGCGATGACTTCGAAGGATGGCTTTGGGAATGGTTTAATGGTTGGACTAGAGGAGATGATAACTCGGAATCTGGTAGTGATTATTGGGGTCGTTCGGATTATAGAGCATACTCTGGAACATACTCTATATGGTGTGCACAAGAAGGCGATAATTCGATATATGGTGGTTCTAACAAGGATCTTCATTTATACGATAATAATATGGGTGCTTATCTAGCAATAAATAAGAAATTTGATCTATCTGGTTGGGATGTAGTATGGTTTGAGTTTTATACATGGTATGATATAGGGCCGGGTGATGGTATAGGTTTATCTGTTAGATCAGATGGTACGGGTGGTAGTTGGAAAGAGTTATGGGGAGTCTATGCGGGTTCTGGGTATGAGACGAGTAGTGGGTGGATCAGGGTTACGGGTAAGATACCTTATTCTTATCAAAGCACTAATTTTGAGATTGGATTCTATTTCTATTCCGATAATAGTTACGTTAGTGAAGGTGTTTATATCGATGATTTTAAGCTTCTAGCTGGAGATATCGTTATTAAGTCAATAACAATAGATAAAACAGAAGCTAGCCCCGGCGAAGAAATCAATATAACTTATGTCGTCGACAACCCTACATCAAGAGCAGTCTTGATCTGGTTGGGAGCATCTATTAGAGATCCTAATGGGAATCTATGGCATGATGAAGAAAATGACGTAGAATATGTATTGACCCCCGGAGTACATAGTTTTGAGAGAAAATTCAAAATACCAAGTAACGCACCAGATGGAAAATACGATTTAATAGTAGCTATATGGGCTGGACATGTAGGATCGTTTGATAAACAATTTGATATGGTAGAGATTAATGACGTATTAAATATTGGACATCCTAATCTTTATATAGTAGATATTTGGACAGAGCCTGATCCTCCACGAATTGATACTAAGGTTGATGTATATACTCGTATAGGAAATAATGGTGAAGTTACGGCAAGAAACTTCTTCGTTTACATGTATATAGAAGATGTAGGAGCTTATGGAGCATGGATCGATGAATTAAAGCCCGGCTCATATATAAATCTATATGTTGATGATGTAGAAATAACTAGCCCCGGCTATTACTCCGTTTACGTAGAAGTTGATTATTATGACGACGTTATTGAGAGTAATGAAGACGATAATTGGAGAAGCGAGGTCTTTTACTGGGGAGCACCAAACCTTATAATTGAAGACTTAAAAGCAGAATCTATAGATGGAAAATCACCTGAAATAGAAAAACCGGCACAAATAATATTCACGATAAAGAATATCGGAGAAGCCTCTTCTACGTCTACCGTTGCATATGTATATATAGAAGACATATACATGGGGTCAATAAGTGTACCTGGACTAAATCCTGGTTCATCGATCGAATTAAAATTAGAGAACATAGTTTTGGATGACTACGGGTTTAATAGGGGTGATTATGAGGTAAAAGTAATAGTTGATCCTTTAAACACCATAGCTGAAGAAAATGAAGACGATAACGAAAAAATAGAGATTATTCATTGGAGAGGACCGGAGCTTATAATAGAAGATATTTCATGGGAAGACTGGTTTGGAAACAAAGACCCAACATCAATTAAGGCTGGTCAAGGACTGAAAGTAAAAGTAACAATTCGTAACATAGGTGATGCTCCTACATATAAAAAGTTCTATGTGAAAGTTAGTATAGACTATGGTACTGAAGATCTGATAGAGTTCAATGGAATAAATAATGGGCAATCAAAAACCGAAGAGACAACCGATTACACGATCTATACAACCTACCCATTTGAACCAATAGCGTGTTATTACATAAAGATCCACGCAGTAATTGACCCAAGTAACAAGATAAACGAAGATAAAGAGAATAACGAAGGAGAAGAAACAGTAATGGTTGATGGCGCATCATGGACTCTCGCACTATACTATAGCAGTGGTGGTTGTGGAGGCCCTGATCTTTCAAGTGCAATACAAGGAAACCTTGACATGTTAAAATCAGTTGGTTCCACGCAAGAAGTCAATGTAATTATGATGATTGATAAATTGGGAGAACCTACAAAAGTGTATTACGTTTTAAAAGGCAAAACCATAGAAATACCACTAGAAGAAGTACTTAAAGAGGATACTAATGAAGCTATTATGGATGATCCAGAAACTCTCCATAAATTCGGTTCATATATATTTACAAGGTTCAGAGCCTATCACTATGCATTAATAATAAATGATCATGGGGCAGGAATCGAAGGCGTTAGTTGGGATGACGGAGATAACAATTGTCGCTACAATGGACTTCAAATAAATGAAACTAAAATAGCAATAGAAAAAATATTAAATGACGCTGATATCTATAAGCTTGATATTATAGGTTTCGATGCTTGTTTAATGGGCATGTTAGAAATTGCATATCAATTGAGAGATTTAACAGATTATATTATTGCCTCAGAAAAGGTTGTTCCAGGTAGAGGATGGATTTATGAACCAGTTTTAAGAGACTTAACCAATAATCCCGATATGAGCCCTAAGGATTTAGGGATACTTATAATAGACGCTTATGTTGATTACTACAGCAACTTCTTTAACTGGGATCTTGGAAAATGGTCAGTAACACTGGCTCTAATCAATACAGAGTATGTTGACGAATTAGCAAATACAGTTAGTGATCTAGCATTTAAATTAGCTCATTTAAGCTATAAATATAGAGAGCAGTGGTATGAGGAGGTATTATCTAGAGTTCAACGATTTGATTTCGAGAAATATGCGGATCTATATCATTTTCTTATATTGTTAAATAATACAATTGATCAGAGGTATAGTGATATAATAGATTTAATAAATGAGGCCGCTTACTACTTCGATAAAACTGTGATATACTTCCGTAAACATAGTGGATGGAACGATATTAATGTAGATAACGCGTACGGGATCTCAATTTATCTTCCAACAAGTTTAAGTCCTTATAGCGAAAATACATGGGAATATGATAAAGACAATTACTATCAATATCTAGAGTTTTATGACTTATATTGGGACGAGTTTATAGACAGTTTGTTTAATCCGCGATATGGTATATTCATTAAGGAGATATTAGTTAATCCCTACTATGTGCCGCTGGGTGGATATATTAATGTTACTCTTAAGATAGTTAATAATTCTACTTATACAGAGTATGTATGGATAGGTACATCGTTGTTTGATTCACAAGGCAACGAGTACATTGATCCGAGCGATGATCTTTACGTTGGGGTTAAAGATGGTGTAACATATATTACTAGAAGATTCGATATCCATGAAGATATGCCTATTGATTATTATGATATAATGGTTGCTTTGTGGTGGAATAAAGACCCTATAACTGGTGAGATATCCGGATTAATACATAGTGTGAGGAAAAATGACATAATATTTACTTATTACGTATATTTATTAGATGCCAGTATTGCCGACTACGTTGATAGAGATCATGACGGAAAATATTCATCAATAGAACTCGGTATAGCTTACTACCTAGATGTACCGTCTGGTATAGAAGGTTTACCTGGATACATATACGTTAATGGTATATCGCAAAACGATGAATGGATTACCTTAATATATAGAGTATGGTTCGAGGACTCTATATCAATAAATACTATTACTCTACAAGTAGAGTTTTCCCCAGGAACATGGGATATATGGGTTGAAGCACGTGATCTAAATACAGAGATGTTCCTTGACGCTATAACATACTATGATAACCCAGAATTAGCTGGTGTAGTGTTTGACGATGATGATCGCTATATTACTGTTTTGAGTTTAGAAGATGTTAGTGTAGAGTTTAGTGATTATGTCATATTATCCTCTAAGCTAGTGATCGATAATGGTACTCCTATTGAGGGTGAAATTGTTAACTTCTATATTTACCGTAATGGTGAATGGGAATTCCTTGGCTCAATAACAACGGATTCCAGTGGTGTCGCTGAGCTTCAGTGGAAAGTCCTAGTTAGCCCGGGTACTTATCAGATTAAAGCAGTATATAGTGGTTCATCCGAATATAAACCCTCAGAAACCTATGCTACATTAACTGTCTATAAAGAAGTATCAGTTATTAATGCATATGTTATCGGTACTATTCGTTATAATGATGAAGCCGAGATACTAGTGGAGCTTAAAGATAATGATGATACACCAATTGATAATGTCTATGTAAAACTATATTTGCTACGGGGAAGCAATAGAGAGTATCTAGGTAAAGCATTAACGGATACAGATGGATACGCGATAATATCGTTTAATGCATACATGGCTCCAGGAACATATACTGTAGAGGTAGTTTTTGATGGAAACCCATACTATACTGGTTCATCTAAACAATTAACAATAACTGTTAAGAAAGAAATTACGGAGATCCATGTAAGCGATATAGAGGTTATATATAATGAGACAATAACTTTGAACGCGAGAGCAACGGATGATGAGGATCACGGCTTAGGAGGACTAACTGTGAAGTTCTATCTATATATAGATAGTCAAGAAGTATATGTTGGAGAAGCATCTACTAATAGTAGGGGTTATGTAGAGATACAGTATAACCAGGTACTTGAACCCGGAAAATACAGGTATAAAGTTGTATTAGATGAAACAACATATTATCTAGGCTCTACTAATGAAGCATATTTAACCATTAAATGTAAACCACCAGAAATACTGAAACCAAATGATCAAAGCCATGTTAAAGGCTTAATCAACATTACTATCAAATCAATCCATGTATTCGATCTAAGAGTTTATCTAAAGAATAATACACATTCAATCCTAGTAAAAACTATATATGATTCAATAGGAGAAACAACATTTACACTAAACACTAGTAACTATGCAGATGGTAGGTATGTCTTGGAAGTAGTCTATACATATACTAGTATAGACTATGAAGAAACTGGGTCGGTTTCAATAACTATAACAATAGATCATACACCACCATCTGGAGTAATTACTTATCCATCTAATAATAGTTATGTAGCTGGTAATGTAACAATAACGTTTAGTTACTACGATGAACTATCACCGGTGGAAGCTTATCTAGTGATAAACAATTCAATAGTAGTAAATGTAACTGGTAAATACTCGTATAGACTAGATACTAGTAAGTTTAATGATGGAGAACTAAACATTACTCTCTACCTGATAGATATTGTTGATAATATATTCAACTATACAATCACAGTTATAATCGATAATACATTACCAGAAGGACGTATTATAGAGCCTATAAACAACACGGTAGTATGTG
>NJDP01000055.1 GCA_002254665.1 Desulfurococcales archaeon ex4484_58
TGATAAATTGAGGAAAGGGGTACAGATCGCTATTAATAGGCTTAAACGTGGTGAAGCAAAACCATATACATTAGATAAACCGTATCAAGCAATTATTAGAGTACGTGATACATTATTAGCTGATGTACTTGAGATCGTGGAGGGGCTTAAGAGGATAGATGCTTACTCATTCGAGTATATAGCTGAATCAGCGTCTCAACTACTAGCTAAGATCGAGGAGATCTCATTTATAGGTTATGGTGTTGACGCATTAAAGAATATTATAAGATAAAAACTATTTATGGTCTAGTTTAAACGGTGATATATAGTCGCCATATCTATCTCTATATTTCTTTAAACGTTCTTTTTGTTCATCTAAAACCTCAAATAGTATCTTCGGTGTATCCGGTATCTCCGAGTATATCTTCCATATTCTCTCAATCTTCTCCAGATGCTGCGGTATTCTAACCATGAATTGTTCTTCATAATCAACCTCACTATACTCTTTACCTAGTTCTCTACGGAATAATACAACTAAGTCATTATATATTGGTATATAGCCGGTAGGAGTAGTGATCGCATCTACTTCGCCATGTACTCTAAGCTCCATCCATTTAAGCCATACCCTCTTATCAGTCTTCTCATTCAAAAACCTACCCTTCTTATCTTTCAAGAAATAATTCACACCAAATATCCTAGGTTTCTTCTCTAGCTTCTCTTCAAACCTAAAATGAAGCTCTATATATTTACCAACAGATATTGATAGGAAATCGAGTATAGCGAATGGACTGAACTCACGGACACCAACACCACCTAGTACAGCAGCTGTTCTCTCAGACTCTAGAGCAGCTCCTTTAGTAACTATACCATGAACCCAATCAAAAGCCTCCTCTACAGGAACATGTGTATCAGAGTCTCTACCACCAAAGATCATACCACTAACTGGTACTCCATTAGGGTCATCGATTCTAGGATCAAGTTTCTCGAAATATTTGAGATAAGTAGTGAATCTAGCATTTGGATGTGATGGGGGCTCCGGTCTACCATCCTTGCCTTTCTTACCAGGCCACCATTCAATATTCCAATTCAAACCCTTACATGGAGGTTCCGGTCTACCATTCCACCACGGCTCCCCATCCTCACATAACAATATATTTGAGAATATAACTTCAGTCTCGGGATCTAATAATACTCTATAAAGCTCCGGATCATCTTTCGGATTAACACCATCAATAATACCAAAACTACCTATCTCAGGATTAATCGCACGAGCCTCCCCTTTATAATCTCTTATTATAGCTAAATCATCTCCAACAATAGTATCCGCTATCATTGTAGTAGATGTTTTACCACAACCAGCAGGATATGCGCCAGTGAAATATGTTACTCTATCACCTGGACCTTTCACACCAACTATAAACATGTGTTCACAAAGCCAACCCTCTCTATATCCACGATACACACATAGTCTCAAAGCTAGCTTTTTAGGACCAACAGTATTACCTGCATACTCTGTATTCACACTATATACCGTATCATCCTCTAGATCAATATAGATCCTCCTATACTGGATATTCTTGCTCCAAACCCTCTCATCTAATTCACCAACCGAATGTAAAAACCTCATATAACCCTTCTTAATAGCAGTACCGTCCCTGAACTCATCATAGCATACACGATAAAGGATCATATCACTATGAGTAACATATGCTGAATCGGTTACTTGTAAACCATACAATGTAAAATCTGATCTATGGGGTCCCATACATACTGGCAGAATAAACATCATTTTACCCTTCATAACATCTCTAAATAAACCCTTGATCTCGCTAAGACCTAGATCCCTCCTTAGAGTATTAATGTATGGGATATTCTCTCCACTAGGAATAAGAATCTTTGTATTAGCACGATCACGTGCAAGATCCCTTGGTCCATCGAAGTGTACAGTCTTATACTTATAGCGTGTAGGTATCTCCTCTCTATTCTCCAAAGCTTTCTTCCTTACAAAATCAAAATCTCCCTGATCACCTTTAACGACATAGATAGACTCTGGTTTAGCAACCAATATTATATCACTAATCCACCTATGAAGCTCTGGATCTGGTATATCTATTAACCTCTTAAAATGGATCTTATCCATAGATTTCTCGAGAACATCCATATAATCATATTCTTCATAGAGCAATCTTTCTCTAACCAAAACCGATCAACTCCTACCACACAATACTCGAGACTATATACAAAGAATATTATCAAATAAATTACATTAAATACGTTATTACTACAAAATGGATCTCTACATTATCGTCTCAATATATTTCTTCTTTTCTAGAAACTCGTTGATCTTATCTATAACATCATCTATTCTATCCATACAATAAACCGGCGCTCTTTTCCTCTGATCAATGTATGGTGTATATACTCCACATATATTATCTGTTTCATAACCAGATTTTATAATCAATACTGGTTTTCCAAAATTATATGCTAATAAAACCTCAATTATCGAACCTATCCTACCACCAAACACTACCAGCAGATCACTCGATTTACACAGTATAGTGCTTCTAGTAGGGAAGCCTAGATCAGTATTAATTATTATAGTATTCTCTCTATTAGGAGGGAGTGTAGGTGGTGTATCCGGTAGTATGAATACTATTTGAAAACCTTTCTCGATAGCATAGTCTGCAAAATACCTCATAAAACCCCAGTACCCACCCATTAAGAATACTATTTGATCTGATCTATCTGCTAATCTATCAATAAATAGCCTCACATTATCCAGTATATTTCGTTCAGGTTCTTCACTAACACCAGCTACTCCAATATATAATCTCTCCAATACTATCAACCAAAACTAGTGTATCATAACCTAACTTTATTATCTTTATTGCAACCTTTAATATTTAAGTTAATGCATGGAAAATAATATAATACTCACTCGTACACTAACACAGAAAATAGAATAATGTCTTAGCTTAGAAAAACATTTAAGTATATTGTTAAATAAACAATATATTTAATACCAATTAGACAAAAACTATTAAATAGAAGGTGTAAGACTTGGATAGTATGCCCCATAGTAGTTTTCGCGGAGAAGTAGATGTTTTTAGTTTTGAATATAATCTCTATCCAAATAATGTGTTAGAAATTACATATTATAATAAAGTAACTAAACATACGAGAGTCTATCGTATATATTTCGATAAAGTGATAAGTATAAAGATGGTTGAAGAAGCATGTGAGTTAGCTAAGAAACTCTATCGTATAGTTAAAGCTGGTGTTGCTAAACCAAATATACCATTATATACTATTCTACTACTACTCAACCGTAATGTACCCGGTTTTAGCTATAAATGTAAGATTAAGAAGAAGAATTGCCCGATCCAAGTATATAGGGTTATAGATGATAAAGAGATAAGAGCTAATACTAGTAGTTTGCTCGAGCAAATGTATAGAGTAATTAAGAAATATCCAGTAATGTAAGTTATCCGCCTCTAACACGTATATAATACGTTGCAAACGCAGCTATCCCAGCAATCATCAAAGCCATCATTATGGTTATCATAGTATTAGGGTCATTTAGATTAAACCCTATACCAACCATTGGTATATTGGTTTCTACGAGAGATGCTTCAAAAACAATAGCTATAACGGGTTTACCCCTCTCAGTAATAGTAGCTATGTATAACATTTTCTCGAGAAAACCACTATACGCACTATAGGTTATATCTAGTGAGTGGAGAAATTTAATATTTGATCCAAGTTTCTTAGGTATAGTTACTCTATCTTGACTTACGTTTGTAATACTATATTCGGTACTGAGATATATGTATGTATAGTTCACCCATGGAATTATGTATCCACTTATATTTTTATACGTAAAGTTGAATCCATTAAAGAAATATAACCATTCAAAAAACATTAATATATAGGATTCATTCTGAACAATTGTTTTATAGCTTCCATGATCAATTAATGATAGATACGTACATATAAGAGGAGAACCGGATTCATTACGTGACATAACATGTTTTTCAATTACAAAATCATATTCTTCAACACGTGCTAAAACATATTTTGCTTTCTCACTACACATCCCCTTTAAAAGATCCAGGTAATATATGGATGTGTTATAGTATTCTTTAATATACCTTATCGCATGAACTTTCTTCTCATAAATAAGATATTTTCCTCTAGAAGCCCATGCAGGTTTTGATATAGCACTATATACAGGTATACTAGCCACTATTAATATTATAGACAATATTGTTAAGATTATTTTTGCTCTAAACATATCTTCATCAACTCAAACATAATGTTTTGTATAAACCCCTCATATCTTTTAGAGACTATTCCTTCTCCTTGATCTTACTAACACTAATAACTGGGGCCGTTGTCCCCTTTAAACTCTTAACTAATAATCTAACAGTACTTTTAGAGCCATGAATAGTTATTGGAGTAAATAGTGATGTTACATATACTAGTAGACTTAAAGCTACACTAGCATAGAACCTACCATAGATCGTATCTGTTTCTAAGGGTTTACTACTATGTCCTATATAGATACACGATACTTTACCACGACATACATTTAGTGTCTGCCAAGCATTGAATGCTTTATGATCAGCGGTTATAAGAAGAACTCTACCCTCAGGCAACGTTGAAGCTTCAACAGCTACCGATACTTCACATGGTTGTGCTACAGCGTATAGCGTCTCTGCCCCATAATAGTATTTTGTTTCAAGCAAAGCTCTATTAGCTAATAAAGCCATTATATAAGAGACCTTCTGTAGACCACCAGCTTCAACATTTAATTCTGCAACTTTACCGTTGATCTCTGTTTCAGCACATTTTGGTACATAGATCGTTGCACCACGTATACTACTCCATGGAGAGCCAGACCTTATACTAGCCTTTAATAAAGCCATATGGATACCTTGATAAAACAAATTTGTATCTGGGACGACAGCTATTGGTTGTTTTTCATTAGCTAAACCCAATATTATACGATGGAGTTTCTCATTAATCCAATCCATGTAATGATTATTAGGTGAAATAGCTTGTTTAACTATAAGGTCAGCTGCACCAACGTATCTTTGGATCTGCATGATCATCCTATCTATACTAGTCTTATCCCTCTCCCCGAGATCATGGGCTAGTACTTCGGATACTGTTTTCCAAGCATTATAGAGCATATTGGCAGTATTCTCATCTGGTCCAAGCAGTTCATTAACGATCGCTAGCCTATATCTATTCTCAAACGATAAGTTTGAATGACAATATATTTCCATATAATTAGATTCACTTGGATATACCCTACGATCACTGTGATAAGCTTCATAATATCCAGCAGGGGTTAATGCATTAAATAACTTAGAAAAAGCAATATATATTCCACGAGAACCTCTCCACTCAATTGTACGTGGATAAGCAATATTAACGTCTAGACTAGGGTTCTCCGGCTTCTCTCCATACACATAGATTTTGTGAAGCCACCTAGGACTACCAGGATATGCTGGAATACCATACATAGGTATGCTTTCTATCAAAGTAAACTTTGCCCGATCACCTAGAGTCTTAATAGCTGAAAACATAGCTGTAGAAGCTATTGATCCATCTGAACCAGTTAGATCAACCACTATTTCTTTACTAGATTCACTACTCAATACTTTAAATAATTTATTAAACATAAAGATAGTATCAAATACATTATCTCTTATAAGTGAACCTCCATACCTATAATCCGTAACAATATCAACACTAAAATCCTTTACATGTTGCAACCCATCTTCTACATAATCGACAACATACTGATCGGTAATTATAATGAATAGATCAACACCTAATTCTTCATTGATCCTACCAATAATAGTTGGTATAATCCATGGATACTTATTAATAACGACAACACCGGGTTTACTATATTTATCTACCACACTATTCAAAAACGAAAGTAAATCATTAACCAAAAAACAGGCACCCCATAAACCTATTTAAAACTATATCTAGATACACCGATCTAAATAACCCTTTAAATCAAGACTACGTAAAATAATCTAATTAAGTATTTATAGTATATAATGATTAAAAAACTCTATGGAGAAAAACATGAAGAAGAGGAAAAGAAAATTAGACAAGAAAGGAGGTTTAATTGAAAGGAGAAGAAAGATTATAATGTCGTCTATAATAGGAGTTGTTGTAACAATTACCCTAATCTTAACATTAATAATGATTTTTACTAAAGCACCAACAACTAAATACTATGGAATATATGCTGAGGCGTTAAACAATATTATTGAAAAATACACAAAAGACCCTAGATGGAACGATCTAAATACATATAAACAAGTACTTCATGAGATCTACTATGAATATTATAAAAGACTATATAATACAAGCATTATAACAAACACTACATTCACAATATCCAATAAAACCTCTTATGTAATCCGTGTATTCTTAGCAACAAACGAAACAATATATGTGAAGACAAAAGGTAATGGTACATATTACTGTATAGTATCTCTCACCGATAAACCAGAAGAGATCGAGAAAAACCTCATAGTATCCTTCGCAGTAAATAGTAGTGGTGTAGATAAAATTATAAACATAGAGGTTCCAATATACGCTGAATCCTTCTTTATCCTATACACCAACAGTTCAAAACCAATACATGGATACATATTCATCAATAAAACTCCACCAGGCAATCTTACAACAATATTGAGGGTTTTCCCGATAGAATATACTACATGGCTATTTGAATCATGGATCAAGGATCGATATATTATAAAACCAATCGATCCAGAAGAAATAAGTGAAACAAGACCTCCCTGGGAGATAGTCTATAAAAATATAACTGAGATAACCAGCTTAGAAGCTTGTCTATTAATGAGTAGACTGTACAATTTAACAGGCATCAGGAACCATATAATAGCAGTTGATCTAGATGGAGATGGGGAAATGGATCATATAGCACTAATGATTGAATATGAAAAGGATCCATCAATGTTTGGTAACGCTATATTAAACTATATACTGAGAGATGTAAATCTAAATATTGAACCCGGTGAAGTTAAGTTTAAACACGTGATCTTCTATGGTAAAACTTGGATGGTAATTGATCCCCTGTATGAGATGAAATATATACCAGCATATATACCGGGTAAAGAAGTATATGAAACACTAGGTATTATATACTAAGCAGTAATCTCTACAACCTCTTCTTCACCACTAACAAGATCCTCTTCATAATCCACATTATAGGTTAAACCTAGTTCTTCAGCGATTATTTTTTTCATAGCATTATAACCCCAAAGCTTAACTATATCAACCTCACTAATTACCTGCTTAGACAAGATCTCGGCCTCTTTCAATACCGCCTCCTCAAGCAATTCAATATATTTCCTATTCATATAATCATATACCTCTAGAAACCGATCAAATATTTTAAACAAAGATTTATCATTACTCAACAATTATCCCCGAAAGAATATAGAGGATGATTTATTTAAAGATGAGAAGCAAAAGTATTAATACATATATTAATGAGATAATATCCCCATGTATCAATCAAATTCGTTGTTAAACAAGGATTTTATATTATCGTGATGTTATAGTAAAAATGTGGATACTATATATAATCCTATTGCTAGGAGAAACGTTGCGATCCATAGTGGAGTATTCCATGTAATTATCTTACTACCATCAAGTGGTGGTACTGGTAATAGATTAAAGAAAGCTACCCATGCATTCAATCTTGTGCTTAATAGTAGGAAAACATATAATAATGGATTCAAGTATCCGATCTTTAGAAATACAGTTAGTAGCGCTAATGAAGCTACTGAAAATAATATATTCGTTAATGGCCCCATATAAGATGTAATCCCCATAACTCTCTTCAAATAGTAGGGATCATACGTTCTAGGGGTAACTAGTGTAAATCCAGGCATTATGATCTTGAATGGAATAAAGGGTATTGCTGTAATCAGTGTAAGTAGTAATCCAAAGGGGCTCAACACATACCTACTATAACAACCCATCTTACGAGCACTCCATCTATGAGCTAGTTCATGTGGTATAACAGCTATTGATGCGATAATAGTTATCAACGCATATGTTAAAAAATCACCATATAATAAACTATGAGAACCAAATACTAGACTTAATACAAAAACAGTTATTAGTAAAGCTAGTTTCTCATCCATATATATTATCGACGACAAAATCTACACCATAAATAATACTCTACAAAATTATTGTCTCAGAGAAGAATATATTGTTTAATATCTCTAATAAAAGATTAGTTAAGGACAATTTGATATCGAGGAGTAGGGGAGAGGAGTATAGGATGAGTCTAGATGATAATAGATGTTTAGTGATAGCTAGATTTCAACCACTACATTATGGTCATTTAAATGTATTAAAATATTGTTCAGAGAAATGTAGAGAGGTTATAGTCGCTGTTGGTATGGCTAGTCAAAGCCATACACCTGAGAACCCATTTACAGCTGGTGAGAGACTACTTATGATTAGAGAGACTCTTAAATGGGCTGGTTTACCACTTGAGAAATACATTACAGTCACGTTACCGACTCTAGAAGTGAGCCGTGTAGCTGTTCATTACGTTAAATTATATAGTCCACCTTTCAGATACGTTATTACACTAAACCCTATTGTTCAAAGGATATTTGTAGAGGAGGGGTACGAGGTAATAGAGCCTCCAACAATTAACCGTGAAGAATATCGTGGAAGTGTGATCCGTAGATTAATAGCTGATAGTAGAGATGAATGGAAAAAACTAGTACCACCACCAGTAATTGAGATTATTGAAAGAGTTGATGGTATTAATAGGGTTAAAATGCTCTATAGAGAAAAGATCCCCGGATACTACGCTACCGCGTAGTGTGAGCCTCTTGTATAGATTTAAGTGTATACGTTGTGGATTATGTTGTATGAAATCCCCTATATCTTTACTTCCCCATGAAGACTTAATACTATATAGGTTAGCTGAGAAATACGGTTTAGAGTATCGATCACGGCCAGGATACCGTGTATTTGATGCTAAGAATGGCGTATATATTGCATTAAGTTATGTCATGGATCTAGTTAATGGTAAATGTACTTTT
>NJDP01000056.1 GCA_002254665.1 Desulfurococcales archaeon ex4484_58
CCAGAAATTCTCATCAATAACTTTAACTCCATCAATAGTGACTTGCCTATAGTTATTAAAAGCATCTTTTACTTTCTCAACAACCTTTAATGCTCTACTACGATCCATAGGTAGTTTTGTTTTGATCATATGTGTCTTCGGTAATTCATCATATAGTTCAGACAATTTTTTATTCCAACGTGCAAGCATCTCCAACATTAAAGCTAAAGTCATGCCACCATCACGTACTAGTTGGTGGTGTGGATACATAAACCCACCATTCTCCTCAAAACCACATAGAGCATCACTATTTCTCTGCATAGTCCTAGCTATATCCACACTACCAACCTTCAACCATACAACTTTAACTCCATAATCCTTTAGATAATCCTCGATCAAAGTACTAGAAGAAACAGCTGTATATACCTTTCTCGGATCATCTGGATGTTTTTCGATCAAATACTTAGCTAAAAGTATTGCTGAACGATCACCCCAAATAACTCTACCTCTATCATCTATGAAAATTGCACGATCACCGTCACCATCATGCCCTATACCAAGATCAGCCCCTATACTAACAACTGTCCGACTAGTTTCACGTAAAGTTTCGGGCGTAGGTTCCGGTTCTCTCCCTGAAAAGAAAGGATCAAGATTACCGTTGACAGTGTATACTTTCACACCCAATTCTCTAGCGATCCGGGGAGTAGTTAATGAAGATACACTATTAGCCGGATCAACGACTATTTTAAAGTTTTTAGACCTGATAAGATCCCGGTCAACTTTATCAATAATAGCTTTAACATATATATCATTGACAAAAGGATAAGGTTTCACTTTATCAAGTAATAGTCTCCAATTAACTCTCCTAAACCTCTCATTAAACAATATATCCTCAATTTCTCTCTCTTTCTCCCTCGAAATCTCTATGCCATCACTATCAACCACTTTAATACCATTATATTGTGGAGGATTATGGCTTGCAGTAATAATTACGGCTCCATCAAATTCCCCAGATCTAACTACGTATTGTATAGCAGGGGTAGGTGCTAGATCACCATCATATACTTCAACACCACTTGCCAATAAACCAGCTATAACAGCTGATTTAAGCATTAAACCTCCAAGCCTAACATCTCTACCAACCAGTATACGAGAGTCTTGTCCAAAGAAACTACCAATAGCTAATCCAAGTCTAAGAGCAAGCTCTGGTTGAAGCTCTTCATTTACAACTCCACGAACACCATCAGTCCCAAACAATCTACCCAAAAATACCCACCATTCGCCTCCTAGATTCCTATTTGCTCTCTATATAATTATAACATACAATAATAAGTTTTAATTAATCGAGAACAGGGGTGGGGGGTTTAACTCGATAGTTATCTAAAGATCGGCTCTATAGGGAATTACAGTAGTGAAATATAGTGATTAACGACAAGGTAAACTAATCTACTCCTCTTCTTCAAAACTACCATACTCCTCCCTAATTTCTTCTAACATATCTCTTACATCGTTTTCTCCTTCTCTAAGATTTAAAACTACATTATACCCCTTATCTTCAAGATATTTAGAAGCCTCTATAGCTAAGTCTCGAAGTTCACTCAATACATTATCTACAATATCCTCTACATCCTCCTCACTCTCAACAAGATCGACCAATGTATCACTCAATTCATCCTCCGCTCTAAGCTCTATTACAGCTTTCTCTTTAGAAGGAATCCTAACAATGAGAGAAACCGGGAGATCATTATGCGTAGCTCGAATACTCTTCTTTCTCACCACAACTTCAACATCGTATCTATCAAATATCCTAATTAACTCCTCCAATATCGACATACCATCCCCTCCCTTATAACCACGTATAAATACGGCGTTTTTAAATAATTTTCTCTATGAAAAATATATTATATACAAGGTGTTTTGTATTGAGAATAATGGTATTGTTAACTGATAAAAGATCAATTAATACAATTATCGATAAAATAAGTAGGAAGGATAAAGATGAACAATATATAATAGTAACGGATTATGATGTCGTAAGAGAAGTTGGTAGATCCGTTTATAGGCAATTCAATAAAAATGTTGAGATCTATATTTTTAAAAACAACTATCCGGAGGAGAATGCATTAAAAATTATGATCCATAATTATCCAGATAAAGTATTGGATTGTGACCCGTTAAATAAATTATATTATCTCAAGGAGTTAATGAAAAACACGCTAATAGATATGGTGCCATGTAGTGATCCCGTATGAAAATCTATATAGGGATTCCGTTATGGATAAATAATTTCCAGAAAAAAGATCCAAAAACTGTAGTTAGTGAGCTAATCGATAATAACATTGAAGCTGTTGAACTCTCAATAGATTATCCATGGCCTTATAAAGAATATAGATTACTTAAAGAAACCCTCATAGAACTAGATAGAGAAAACATTGAAGTAAACATACACGCTCCATGGAGAGACTTACCTTTTGCTACACCCTACGACATTATAGGTGATGCAGTTACTAAAGTTATTATAAGTTCAATAGAACCCGTTCTCAAACTAATTAAAAAACAAAAAACATACATAGTTATTCATCCTAATACTTCACAAAAAATAAATTTGTTCAATAATAGGAGCTACACATTATTCAAATTAAAAAATAGAGTTAAAGAATTAACTAGTAAACTACGAAATCACGACGTTATAGTTTTATTAGAGAACTTGAATAAAGGGATCGCAAGTAATCTAAATGATCTGTTAGAGACTATACATGATATTGGACATACTGGTTTATGTCTAGATATTGGACACCTAGCCTCAAATTATTTTCGTGAAATAGCTAAAACTATGTATTATGAATCCTTCTATGATTACCTAAACGATGTGATCAGCATGATCAAAAGTACTATAGGTGAAGCATACACTATTCATTTACACGACGTTGATCGTGAAGGTAGAGATCATTTAGTTGTCGGTAATGGTATACTTGATTTTAAGAAAATATATCATGAAATAAATAAGTTAGAGCCTAAGTATATAATCTATGAAACCTTTAGAGCTAAAAATAAAAATTTAGATCTAGACCAGCTTATTACAGTTTTTGGTGCACAAAGATCATGGGCTCGGATCTATCTTCAATAGTTATTGGAATAGATGAAGCTGGACGTGGACCCTTATTAGGGGATCTCGTAATTGGATTTATAGCTTTAGATGAGAACCAATTAAAAGTATTGGGTGAATTAGGTGTAAGAGATAGTAAAGAGTTGAGTCCAAAACAGCGGGAAATCCTGGTTAAACAAATAAATAGATTTTCATTGCTATCTATGACTAGTTATGTATCAACTTATAGTATTGATCGTCATAAGTTGAATAGAATTATATCTAACAGAATCATATTATTGTTTAAAATATTTAATAATTTATATAAAGGATACATAAACAAGGATGCCTTGATAAAGATCTATATAGATGAGATTAAGGGGTATAGAGAATATATATACACCAATGTATACACACTATTTAGTAATTCAGTAAAAGAATTTGTTATGGAAAAGAATGCTGATAAAAAATACTTAGTAGTTTCAGCTGCCAGTATTTTAGCTAAATATACTAGAGATCAAAATCTTGGTAAAGCAAAGATAATCTTTGGAGAATTTGGTTCAGGTTATCCATCCGATCCTAAGACTAGGGAATGGATATCTGAAAAATACAAAATCTACAAAGACCCCCCACCTATCATTAGGAGATCATGGACAACACTACTATCAATAGCTCCTAGCTGGTATAGAAACTTAAAGAAGGGGTTGAGTATCTTAGATTTCATAAATAGGTAGAGTAACGATGGTTACCAACTTACCAGCAGAGGCTAGAGCTAAATGGATTAAAGTTATGGAAGCTAAGACTGTCGAGGAAAAGATCCGGGCGCTAGAAGAATTTTTATCTGCTGTCCCTAAACATAAAGGTACAGCTAATCTAAGATTATGGGCTACACGTAGATTAGCTGAATTAAAAGAAGAATTAGAGGAGAAGAAGAGGAAAAAAGCTGGACGCGGTGTCTCGTTCTTTATTGAGAAGGAAGGAGCAGCCCAAATAATTGTTGTAGGTCCACCAAATAGTGGTAAGAGTTTATTGGTGAAACGATTAACTAATGCAAAGACTGTGATCGCAGATTACCCATTCTCGACTAGAAGACCCGTTCCTGGAATGCTTAAATACGAGGATATCTTTTTTCAATTAATAGATACTCCACCACTAGTCCCTGGCACCAGCTATTTTAGTAGAGTTATTGGTTTAATACGTAATAGTGATTCTATATTATTGGTTTTAAGCAACGATTCCGACCCAGTAAAGGATTTCGTATCTCTGAGGAATATATTAGAGGAATCTGGTATCTTACTCTATAAACCACGTGGTAGAGTGGTTATCGAGAGAGAAAGGACTGGTAAAGTAGGTATTAGAGTGACATTAATGGGAAAACTACTAGATACAACAATAGATAATATTAGGAAATTGCTTGAAAGCTACCACATATACAACGCACATGTAAAGATCTATGGAGAAGTAACACTTGATGATGTCGAACAAGCTATTTTTGAAAATAAAACATATAAACCATGTATTATAGTGATTAATAAAGCTGAGATCGATCCGGAGAAAGCAAAGAAAAAAGCTTATGAGATCCATAAGCTAACACCAAATACACCAATCATAATAGGATCAGCTAAATTAAATCGTGGTTTCGAGGAACTAGGTAAGATCATATTCAAGACACTAGAGCTTATAAGGATCTATACTAAGCAGCCAAATGGAGAAGTAGCTGAAAAACCATTAGTCTTAAAGAGGGGATCAACTGTATATGACGTAGCTATGTCTATACATAGAGGATTCGTAGAAAAATTCAAGTATGCTAGGATCTGGGGTCCTTCAGCTAAGTATCCGGGTGAAAGAGTTGGATTAGATCATATTGTTATGGATAAAGATATTGTTGAGATCCATATACGTGGATAAACAACTATGTTTTTTTCCTAGGAATTATTATACGTATAAGCTTCCTTATTTCATTTCTTTCGATTTTAATATTTGAAACATCTGAGTCTGGTGGTAATGTTAACTCGGTATAGTATTTCCTAAATTTTATACCACGGTATCTATACCATCTATTAAACTCCAATTCATTCTTTAATCTACACTCAATAACTAGTTTATGACCACGCACCTCAATAGATAGTGAGTCTAGGTCAGAGTACGGTAAATCAACATATACTTCATAATGATCCGGATAAGCATTGATCGATGATAAAGGTTCTAGTTCACCACTAATCCCCCACATAGATCTCATTGTTTCAAACTCACTCTCTATCTCCTCGAATAATTCTCTAACCCTCCTCCTCATCCTCTCAAAGAACTCTTCAAACTCCATATTCTCCACCCCCCATTATTTACTGGTACATGAGAGGCATTTGCATCTCATACTTCTTCTGCATCTCACTCAAGGCTTTTTTGGTCTGCATCATTAATTCTCTAGTCTTGAGCTTCAATAACTCTGCTTCTTCAAGTAGTTCTTTAACATCAATATCTATATTTATAATGCTTGATAAAACCTTTAATGCTTCAGCTGCTGACTCTGGATCTGGTATATCTAGGAAGGACTCTACGAATAAGGCTAAATTACTCATTCCTTTTCTTCTAGCCTCCTTCAATAATACAGCATATGGACCGACTACAAACCCTTCTTTCAACTCTTCAATTTCAGTCTCTTTAATTAGTTCACGTGCATTACTATTGCTTGCTAACCAGTAGACCTTTGGTTTTTCTATCTGCAACCTATTAGGAACAGCTATTCCCGATAATGAAATTAGGTATTTAATGTTTATTTCTCTCGCATAATTAATTATAGTGTTTATCATAGGATAAATAGTGTGTATTGGTATGGGTGTTTCTGATAGTAAAGTGACTATTCTTCTATCACGAGACATGTATAGCTGGATGGGGCTGATCGGTATAGAGTTGTGGACTACGGTTATAGGAGGTAGTCTAACTGGTGAATCAATTTCCGCTATAAAAGCGAATTTCTTGCTAAATACTAAGTGTCTAGATGCAATAGAACCCACTAATCCAGCATCTGGTAAACCTAGTACTAAGTATTCTGGGTGAGGCTCTAGATAAGGATCGTAATATTCATATATTATTAGATCACCGTAGAAGACTTCACGTCTAGGTCTAGAAACACCTCCAATAGGCAAGATCATCACCGGATATATTAATTTGTGTTGAGAGGGTAAAAAGTGTTAATCAGTGAGCTCAGCTACCCCAGGGTTTACGTTCATTTACTCACTAGGCATGACTCTCTTCATCGCCTGTACTATAATATATTGTTGAGAGAGAACTATATTTTATTGTGCACCATATTTTTCATTCCATACCCTATAGTTTTCGATCATTTGTGGGTCGATGCTTGGTTTACGCATTTTTATAACTTCTATGAAATCCTCTGTACTAATTACCCTCCTACCACCATCACCGTTCTTTTCATTATATTCTTCAGCAAGATTTGATTGTACTTCTCTAACTATTTTGAATATATCATCTGAACTATAATTCTCGGTCATATCAGCTAAACGTTCAATGTCTACACCACTTACATCATATGTTTTACTCAACCTACTAATATAGTGTTCAAATAATTTCTTCCTAACTTCCCGATCCGGTGGCGGAACATATATTCTTTTATCAAATCTACGTATAAAACCTATATCCAATTTCCAAGGTTTATTAGTGGCTCCTATAACAAATAATGGCAACTTATAATCCTCTTTTGCTTTCAAACCATCCATCTCCATTAGGAATTGATTTCTAACCCTTTTCTCACCACCGATCTCATCACTATATTCCTGGAATAAAGCATCTACCTCATCTATAAACAATATAACTGGCCTATTTTTACTAGCCATTTCACGTGCCTTCTTAAATATACGCGCAACATTCTTCTCAGCCTCGCCAAGCCATTTAGACATAATCGTTGCTGGACTGATATTTATCATTATAGCTCCAACCTCATTAGCTAAAGCTATAGAGATTAATGTTTTACCACAACCCGGTGGACCAAACAATAGTATTCCACGGGGCCACCCCAATGGATAGAGATGAGGTGATCTAATCGGGTAAATAACTGCTCTCCTCAAAGCTCTTTTAACATCATCTAGATCAACCAAATCTTTGAAACGAGGACCGTTGCCCCCTCTATTGAATACATAAAGTTCTATCTCTTCACTCCTCCCACGATCACCACCAATACTTACTCGATTCAATGTCTGTTCTAAAGTTCTAACACGTACACGATACTTCCTGATTAGACCACGATAGAAATCAGCCATCGAATTATCGGGATATAGCTTTAGATATTTTGAAAACAAATCAATAGCTGCACGATAATACTTAATAGCTTTTTCATAATCACCCTTCCTATCAGCTGCAACAGCTAGATTCGCATATTCAGTAGCTTTTTCAACTAGGTAATACATATTAGACCAACCCTTACCCTATATGGGTATATTAGATGGTGTGGTTAAGGAAAAATAAATTATATAAGCTATGTATTCGTCTTAATAACTCCTTCTTGCTCTAATTTCTTTAATACAAGTCTTACAGTATGCTTTGGTACACGATATTTTCTAGCAAACTCGCTTATAACAAATACTCCACCACTATTCTTGATCTCATCGATCACCCATTTCTTGATAGTAGCTAATGATACATTATTATAACTGGTACTCACTGGTTCCGGTACTTTAGGCTTCTCCTCTGGTGGAAGAGGCGGTAATTTGATTTTCTCTCTATTATCATGCTCGACAACCATATTTGCTACAGATGATATATCCGAAGAAGACATTACACTATTTACTTTCCTCTCAACCTCAATCAACATAGATGCTAGTTCCGGAGCAATCTTCTCAATCTCTGGTTTGATCATTTCAAGTTCTTGTACAATCTCCGGTAATAATCTCATAGGTTCTTCTACAATAGTTAGTGTCTCTAATCTATACCTAACTCTCATCAAGTCATAATGTACTTTATCAAACATTGATATCAAGCTAGCGATATGTTTTAGTTCCTCGATAAATATTTCTTCATAGTCTCTCTTACCCTCACTAGCAAATATCTTAGCTCTCCTTTTATGTTCTTCATACATATTCTCTAAGTTTCTACGTGTACTAGCTATGAAGTTATTCATCTTATCAATTACAATTATGGCTTCATGAATATTACGTATCAATGGATCCCTTGGACCCCTTAATAATCCAAATAATTTATTGAAGATACTATTGCTCCATGTAGATGACATAGACAATATCATCGCCTCTACAAAATAATTGTCTTCAAGAAGTTTATTGGACGAGAAAAATTCTTTTTAAATAAGGGAGAGGGTAGTATTGAGAAAATATCTAGTAGATACTAGGGTATTATGTTTCAAGAACAACAACTGGTAATGATTGGTTCTGGCTCGGAATCTCACTTGGTTCTTCTTTTGGTTTAATACCTATATCTATTGGTTGTTTCTCGAGAGACTCGATCTTATCAATGTGTTTTTTAATATTCTCCTTCTCCATCTGTGAAAACTCTATATGCTTACGGATCTGGTCGGCTGCTACCTTATATGCTTTCTCCGGTATTTCACCAGCTAAATAACTTACTTTTAGACTGGTCATGGTTTTCTCTAATTCTAGTATAGTATCTTCTAGTTCAAGTAGTTTCTTCTTAAGCATATCCTTTATATTACGTGCATCCTCTTTAGCTTTGATCAGTGATGAATCTAGTTTCTTTTTATACTTTTCATAAGCATGTCTAGGTACTTCTTTCTTGGCGTATAGTTCCTCTAAAGCCATAATCCTCTTTCTCAACCTCTCAAGTCTATTCTCGATCTTCTTAGCTTCAAACTCCCACTCTGGAGTTAATATTATATCTCCATTCTCAAACCCGAATCTCTCAATCACGATCTCTTTAAATACAAAATCACCAATACTAATCTCTAGACTTGTTATATTACCGTCTG